>JAITEH010000002.1 GCA_031282125.1 Campylobacteraceae bacterium | reverse complement strand
GAGATATTGAAAAATTGTCAGCTTTTTACGCTTGATGTGGGCTCTTTACTCGCAGGCACAAAATACAGAGGCGATTTTGAAAAGAGACTGAAAGATACTATAGAAAAACTCGAACACGTGCCAAATGCAATACTTTTTATAGATGAGATACACACTATCGTAGGCGCAGGCTCCACGAGCGGAAGCAATATCGATTTGGCGAATCTTTTGAAACCCTCTTTGGCAAACGGAAAACTAAGATGCATAGGGGCGACTACTTATCAAGAGTATAGAAGCAATTTCGATAAGGACAGAGCGCTTTCGCGCCGCTTTGCGACGATAGACGTGAAAGAGCCCAGCATTGAGGAGAGTTACCAGATACTTTTGGGGCTCAAAAGCATTTACGAAGAGCATCACAGTATCAAGCTCCCCAACACAACGCTCAAATCCGCCGCAGAACTTGCAAAAAAATATATCAACGACAGGTTTTTACCAGATTCCGCTATAGATTTGATAGATGAAACTTGCGCTTCGTTTCATCTAAGGCAAGATAACAGAAGAAGCGTTGAGACAAGCGATATCGAAAATACGCTCTCATTTATGGCGAATATTCCAAATCCAAGAGCTTCAAGCGATGAGGAAGTCGTCTTAAAAACGCTTTCACTGAAACTAAAAGACAAAATCTTCGGACAAGACGAAGCGATAGAAGTTTTGACTCATGCGATAAAACGTTCGCGCGCAGGACTTGGCAGTCCGACATCTCCGATAGGCTCATTCCTTTTTGTGGGACCCACAGGCGTTGGAAAAACGGAAGTGGCAAAACAGCTTGCAAACGAGCTTGGTGTACATTTTGAAAGATACGACATGAGCGAATACATGGAGAAGCACTCCGTAAGCCGCCTTATCGGTTCGCCTCCAGGATATGTGGGATTTGAAGAGGGCGGACAGCTTACAAATAGTATCAAAAAGCACCCTTATACCGTACTTTTGTTGGATGAGGTAGAAAAAGCGCATGCGGATTTGTTGAATATTCTGCTCCAAATCCTTGACAGCGCGGTTTTGACGGATAACAGCGGTAAGAAAACTGATTTTAGGAATGTTATCGTCATCATGACTTCAAATCTGGGCACAAAAGAGGCTCCGCAGGTCGGTTTTACAAAAACGCAGAACGACCAAACGCTTAGAGCTGTAAAAGAGTTTTTTGCGCCGGAATTTAGAAATCGCCTTGACGCCGTTGTAGAGTTTAAGCCTTTGCAGACGGAGCAGATGATAAAGATAGTAGAAAAACTATTGAATGAGATTGAAGAACAGCTTAAAGATAAAAATATCAAAATCAAAGCCTCATTCGCCGCCAAAGAGTATCTTGCCAAAAAAGGTTTCAGCGCTGCTTTTGGCGCACGAGAGATGAAAAGGGTGATACAAGAGGAGATGAAGACTCCTTTGACTGATGAGATATTGTTCGGACAGCTTAAAAACGGCGGGGAAGTTAAAGTCGGATTTAAAAACGGCAAGATAAAATTTGAGTTTTAAAATTTATTACGATTACCTTCTGGATTACAAAATGTATCAATTTTGATAATTTTTATGCTTGGTTGCGTGATTGTGAATGAAATTTGGACTATAATATGCGATTCAAAACTGTGATTTGCATTATAATGATTTAACATTAGGAGTTTAAAAACATGTGTTTACAAAAATTTTCTTTATTTAAATTTAGTATTATTGCGCTTATTTGTATGCTTTTTGTGACAGGCTGCGACAAAAAAGCAGACGCAAATAAACAGGCGGCTTTTGCGCCTCCTCCATTGCCCGTAAATACTTTTACCGCCTCTAAACGCGACGTATATGTCAATCTCGAATACCCCGCCAGAATAAAAAGCGTCCAGCAAGTGCAAGTTGTCGCAAGGGTTCCGGGAACTTTAGAGAAGAAGTTTTTTAAAGAGGGTTCATTTGTGAAGGAAGGTACGCTTTTGTACCAGATAGACCCCGCTAAATATCAAGCTGCTTACGACATTGCCAAAGCACAACTTTTGGTTGCCGAAGCATCCTTGAAGCAAGCTGAACGCAATTGGCAAAGAAGCGAAAAACTATATGAGAAAGATGCCATCAGTCAAAGAGAGTATGATCAGGCTTTAAGCGCGTATGAGACTGCAAAAGCGCAGATAGAGTCAGCCAATGCGGCTTTAAGCAATGCAAAAGTAGATCTTGAATACACAAAAGTAAAAGCTACCGCAAGCGGCAGTATCGGACAAAATTTGCAGGATTTAGGAAGTTACGTAGGAACATCCGCGGCAAATGCGGTACTTACTACCATTACGCAGACAAATCCCGTATATGCGGAGTTTTCACTGCCAGATATCGAGCTTTTGAAGAAAAGATATACATTGGCGCGCGGAAGCTGGAAAAATATCGCAACCGCAAAACTGCCTGTGAAAATCTTTACGCCCGCAGGTGAGTCTTACGACAAGCTTGGCGTATTCGACTTTTTGGACAATCTTGTCGATCCGCAGACCGCTACGATTAAAGCAAGGGCTACATTCAACAACGAAGACGGACTTTTGATACCGGGGCTTTTTGTCAGAGTATCTATAGAAGGACTTGTACAGCGCGATGTATTTGCGATACCTCAAAAAGCTGTTTTGCAGGATCCGATGGGTACTTACGTATATCTTGCCAAAAAAAATGTAGTTGAAAAAGTTTATGTAACGACTGAAAATACCATAGAAAACAGCGAAATTATTATCGAAAAAGGCTTAAAAGAGGGCGATGAGATAATAATAGACAATCTTACCAAAATACGCGACAACGCTACTGTAGCGCCTATACCAAAGGCTAAATAATGTTTTCAAAGTTTTTTATATATAGACCGATTTTTGCGACCGTACTTTCTATTATAGTGCTTATCGC
>JAITEH010000031.1 GCA_031282125.1 Campylobacteraceae bacterium | reverse complement strand
CCTAAGATAGACGCATGCCTTGAAGCGATAGAGGGCGGCGTGGAAAATGCCCACATCATCGACGGACGCATCGAACACTCCATACTTTTGGAGTTGTTCACAAACGAAGGTATAGGAACTATAATAAAACAATGAGTTACATGATAGTCTTCACAACGACCCCAGATAACGAATCAGCGCAAAAAATAGCGGATAAGCTGATAGAAGAAAATCTCGCCGCATGCGTTAGTTTCACGCCTGTTATTTCAAACTACAAATGGCAGGGGCGCATCCAAAAAGAGAACGAAATAGAGCTTAAGATAAAAACGAAAGCCAAAAAATACAAAAAAGTTGAAAAGGTTATCAAATCTCTTCAAACATACGAAATTCCGCAGATTATAGCGGTAAAAGTTACGCATGGGTTTGGTGATTATCTTAAATGGATTGATAAAACTTTAAAGGCATAATGAATGATGTTTGTAGGAACCATAGGAAATGACGGGCAAACCCCCGCAAAAGTTCAATTTTCATACGCGATACTAAATCCAAGTGCGAGCTTCGGAGGTCTTTACTCTCCCGAAATTTTGCCAAAATTTGACGGTAATTTCTTTCATGAGATGACGAAAAAAAGCTACAAAGAGTTAGCGTTAGAAATTTTGAAACTTTTTGGCGTGGATATAGAAATGAGCGTTTTAAAAGAGGCTTTGGATTTGTACGATAATTTTGACGACAAAAGCTCTCCCGCGCCGCTTGTCAAGGTCAAATCCGACCTTTTTGTCAATGAACTCTATCATGGACCGACGCGCGCTTTTAAAGATATGGCGCTTCAGCCTTTCGGGTATATCCTCTCTCATTTGGCGAAAAAACAAAACGAAAAATATCTCATCTTGGCAGCCACGAGCGGCGATACTGGCCCTGCGACACTTGATACTTTTGAAAACAAAGACAATATAAAAGTTGTCTGCTTGTATCCTGACGGCGGCACAAGCGATGTACAGCGCCTTCAAATGGTAACAGCTGAGGGCAAAAACCTCAAAGTCATAGGCATAAAGGGCAATTTTGACGATGCGCAAAGTGCGTTAAAATCACTGCTTGCTTCTAATTCTTTCAAAGAAAATCTAAAAAAGCAAAATATCAATCTAAGCGCGGCAAATTCTGTGAATTTCGGGCGCATTATCTTTCAGATTATCTATCATGTATCAAGTTATGTTGAACTGCTCAAACAAAATGCGCTGAAAAACGGTGAGAAATTTTATATAACCGTCCCAAGCGGCAATTTCGGCAATGCGCTTGGCGCGTATTACGCCAAAAAAATGGGTCTGCCTGTAGAAAAGATATTAATAGCTTCCAACATCAACAATATCCTAACGGAGCTCTTGACGACAGGCGTTTACGACATAAGCTCCAAAAAACTTTTGCAAAGCACATCTCCCGCGATGGATATACTAATATCTTCAAATGTAGAGAGAGTTTTGTTCGATAAATTCGGAAGTGAAAGATGCAAGGAGCTCATGAGCGAACTTAGTCTGAAAAAATCATACAAGCTAAATAAAAATGAATTGGAAGCGTTGAGAGAGGATTTTGACGCCGTCTATTCGGACGATAAGTTTGCGCTGAAAACCATAGCCAAATTCGCCAAAAACGGATATGTACTAGACCCGCACACAGCTACATGCATCAAAGCGTACGAAGAGATAAAACAAAAAAACATCCCATGCGTTATATGTTCAACCGCCGAGTGGACGAAATTTGCGCCCACCATGTGGAACGCTCTGCAAAACGACCAGAAAAAATACGGCGACAAAGAGGCGCTTGAAAATTTCAGCAAAAGCCTGCATTTGCAGATCCCAAAATGTATAAGTTCGCTTTTCACAAAAGAGATAAAACATGCCGTCCTCGTTGAAAAATCCGAAATCGAAAAAACCATAACCGACTTTTTAAAAGGCTAAATCATGATAATTATCCCTGCGCGCCTTGCCTCTACGAGATTCCCAAATAAAATACTGACCGATGTATTCGGTCTTCCGATGGTCATAAAAACGGTAAAAGCGGTTGAGAGTATAGACGACACAGCTATCGCGACAGACAGCGAAGAGGTGGTAAAAATAGCGCAAAAACATGGCATCAAAGCTATTTTGACAAGCGTAAATCACCAAAGCGGAACGGACAGGATAAATGAAGCCGCGCAAAAGCTCTCACTTAAAAACGATGAGATAGTGATAAATGTGCAAGCAGACGAGCCTTTCATAGAAACAAGTGTGGTTTTGGCTCTCAAAAAAAGAGTTGAAAGTTTAAAAAACCAACATGAATGGGTCATGGCAAGCTGTTATAAAAAAATAGATAAAACCGATGCGCTTGACCCAAATCTCGTCAAAGTAGTAACGGACAAAAACCAAAATGCGCTCTATTTTTCAAGGTCGCTCATTCCGTACGACAGAGAAAACAAAGGCGCGGAATACTTCGGACATTTGGGGCTTTACGGGTTTACATTCCGCTCATTGCAGGCTTTTTGCGCTTTTGCTCCCGCTCCTCTTGAAGAGATAGAGAAGTTGGAACAACTCCGCGCTTTGTATCATGGCAAAACGATAAGCATGGTAGAGGTCGAAAGCCGAAGTTTTGGCATAGATACAAAAGAGGATTTGGCAAAAGCGATAAAGGTTTTTGGGTAGTTTCGCGTTATAAAATTGATTTTGCAGGATTTATAAAATGACTATAATTGCAGCAATAATAGCGCTTATTCTCTGTATCGTCTTCTTTAGGTGGATTATTGGTATCGCTTTGATTATATTTGGAATCTGCCTTGAGATATCATGGCTTGGGATATGTTTTGGCAGCATTATACTCGGTATTGTTTTGTTGCTATTCGCACCACATGTATTATTGCTCCCGCTTGCTATCAGCGGTTTAGGTATTGAGGTAATAAAAGGCGAATAAAAATATTGCAATACTATAATATATTTTGCATTTTTCGTCATTGTGGGCTGATAAAATCGGCGCAGCAATTCAGAATTATATTTCATATACTCTGCCATTCCTATACAACAAGCTTCCAAATGAAGTGTATGTCTGCTCTTCTGTCATTCTCGCGCAGGCGGGAATCCATCTTTATTTTATAATTCACAGTATTTTGATAGTTTTTTAATTTTTTTGGTTCCCGTTTTCACGGAAATGACGGATTTTTGAGAAATGTACGCTTTCCCTAAAAGCTTGTCGTATGGAAATGACAGAAGGTAGGGTTTATCCTCACATGAGTGATAAACCCTCTAAATTTTACTCTACTTCGGCGTCTATAACGTCGTCGTCTTTTTTCGCAGAATCGGCGCTTTTGGCTTCATTGCCGCCCTGCTCTTTTTTGTATATCTCTTCGGCTAATTTATGGCTTGCCTCGGTCAAAGCTTTCACTTTAGCGTCAATCTCATCTTTGCTCGCATTCTCATTTTTCAAAGTCTCTTTGAGCTCATTCAAGGCTTTTTCTATCTTGCTCTTATCGTCTGCAGGTATATTTTCGCCCAAATCTTTAAGAGATTTTTCTGTCTGATGTATCAACGCTTCGGCTGTATTTCTCGTATCCACAACCTCTTTGCGTTTTTTGTCCTCTTCTTTGTGAAGTTCGGCGTCTTTTACCATCTTCTCTATCTCTTTTTCGTCAAGTCCTGAGCTTCCAGTGATTTTAATCTCCTGCGCTTTGCCACTTGC
>JAITEH010000179.1 GCA_031282125.1 Campylobacteraceae bacterium | reverse complement strand
GCTTTGCTCCATTTTGCCATCTTTGCCGCCGCTTTGAAATTGTTATCGTTCGGCGCGACCCATTTGCCGTTTTTTGTCGTCAAAACAGCTCTTGCGAGGTTGTTTTTGAGCGCGTAGGCATTTTCAAGATAACCTATAGAGTTTGGCGTCTGCGCTATCATGGACGTAACTCCCTCGTTTCCTTTTGCGGCGATGCCTACAGGCCAATCAATCGCTTTGCCCACGCCGTAGCTGTTCGTCCACTCTTTGCTCACGCCAGCCAAAAAGCTTGTGAAGTTATAAGTAGTGCCCGAGCCGTCGCTTCTTCTCACAACTGTTATCGCGCTGTTTGGAAGCTTGAGGGTTGGGTTGTCTTTGGCGATTTTGGCGTCATTCCATTTGGTGATTTTGCCAAGATATATATCGACCAAGACTTCGTTTTTTAGCTTAAGTTCGCCGTCTTTGACGCCATCAATATTGTAAGCCAATACTATCGAGCCCACAAGTGAAGGGAATTGCAGGACTTTTGCCTCCGCGATGCCTTTTTTGTCCAGCGGTTCGTCCGTCGCGCCGAAGTCAACAACTCTTGAAGTTATCTGTTTGACGCCTCCGCCTGAGCCTATGGATTGGTAATTTATCTGATTACCGCTCTCTTGCTCGTAAGCGTATGCCCAGCCAAAATATGCAGGAGCAGGGAACGATGCGCCCGCGCCATTTATCTTATCGGCGGCAAAAACACACGCGCAACTTAAAACCAAAAGTGTAATAACTCTTTTCAACATAGTCTCTCCTTTGAAACTTTTAAAATAAGAAATTTTAGATATATTTCATTGCGAATTGATAACAGATTTACTCGGTATTGTGTTACTGATTCGCAATACTTTTGAAGTAGTATATTTTGATTACAACTTTTAAAGGAGCATTTTGATGCTTTCACGAAACGAAGAGAAGCTGGATAAAATCAGAGGTGATATCGAAAAGTTTGGCTCTGTCATCATACAATCTGGGGAGATAATTTTTGAAGGTCTTAAGAAATTTGACGCCAGAGAGTTTGAGAATGCGAAAAATATGTTAAAAAACATAGAGACTAACGCCAATGCTATCGATAATGATATAATAACGTCGCTGGCGCTTTTCGGCGCTGAGGCTAAGGATTTGCGCGAATTGGTGTCGTATCTTAAGATTACGAATGAGCTGGTGAGAATCACAGACAATATAAGAGGTTTTGCGAAAAATATGGCGATTCATATATCGGACGAGTGGTATTCTCATATATTTAAAGAGTATGCTCTGCAGCTTTACAAATCCTCTATTAGCGCGGTAACTGCCGCGATTGGTATGATAAACGGCAAAGACGACGGCGAAAACGCGTATAGAAAAGTCAAAGTAGAAGAGAGTAAAAGCGACGATTTGTACGCTATCTTGGAGAAAAATATATTAAGCGCGCTGGGTAGAGAGCTTGATTTTAGCGCGAGTCATATACAGATATTAAGCACGATGAGAAAACTTGAGAAGATGGCGGACAGAAGCGTTGCTGTGGCGAAACTTGTTTTGTATGCCAAAAGCGGCGGAGAGTTCAAGCTGTATTAGGAGACTCATGAAAGATACTGTAGTTATCATAGAAGACGAACAGGATTTGCTGGAACTCATGGAGTTTCATCTAAACAAAGCGGGATTTGACGCGGTGGGATTTTTGTCTATCAAAAATGTAGAGAAGTTTTTGAGCGAAGAGGGATGCTCTCTTTTGCTGGTGGACAGAAATCTAAAAGAGAGTGAGGGCAGCGAATTTGTGGAGCGTCTGCGCAAAAAAGGGATAAATATCCCCGTCATTTTCGTAACGGCAAAAGACAAAGACAGCGAAGTGGAGGAGGGTTTTTTGAGAGGCGGTGACGACTATCTCAAAAAGCCTTTCAATATGCAAGAGCTTATCTTGCGCGCCAAAGCTTTGATCGGCAGAACCAAACATGAAGCAAAAAAGATAGGTTTTAGAGATATTTTGCTTGATTTGGAGTCGCGCGAAGCTTTCGTAAAAGATGAAAAAGCCGATCTTACAAAGCTTGAATTTGACCTTTTGAGTCTATTTATACAGAACAAAAACAGCGTTTTAAACCGCGATTTTTTGCTGGAAAAGATTTGGCAGAGCGACGAAGCGTTTCAAGAAAAGACGGTAAATGTGGCTGTTAGCAGGCTTTGCAAGAAAATCGACCCCAATAAAGACAAAAAATACATCAAGCCCGTGTGGGGAGTGGGCTATATATTATGCTAAGACTTCACCAGCACGTAGCAAAACAGTTAACCGTCATGGTAACTGTTTTGATATGTATATTCGGCACTGCAAGTTACTTTTTTTGCAAACAGATGGAGATAGACAGATACGAAAATACCCTGAAAACAACGCTAAGTATCATCAAATCCTCGATTGTTTACAAAAGCGATTTTAACGACTATATCAAAGAAGTTGGCAAGAGTTCGGGCATGCGCGTAACTCTTATCGGCGATGACGGCGTGGTTTTGGCTGACAGCGCGGCGGATTTCGAAGTCATGGAAAATCACAACAACAGAGCCGAAATCATGCAATCCCGCCTCAAAGAGTACGGCACGGCAGTCAGGTATTCGCAGACATTAAAAGAGGACTTTTTGAATGTGGCAAGCAGGGTGCAGATAGGCGAGACTTTCTATTTTGTGCGCATCACAACGCCGCTTGATATGGTCATGAAGAGTTTTTATATCATTTGGACGAGTATCGTTGTGATTTTTGTTTTTGCCCTTTGCGTGGGGCTTTTCTGGATAGATAAATTCAGCAAAAATATACGAAATGAGGTGCTGAAACTAAACGGCGCTTTTGATGCGTTAGCCAACAAAGAGTATAAAAAAGAGTTTCATTTCGGCTTTGCCAAAGAGTTCGCCGAACTTGGCGTTTATCTGCGTAAACTTGCCAAAAGACTTGAAAAAAGGGCGAAGCAAAAGAGAAAATATACCGCCAAGATAAAACTCATAAGCCGCCAAAAAAGCGATATCATATCCGCCATAAGCCATGAATTTAAAAACCCCATAGCCTCCGTCATAGGATACGCCCAAACGCTCAATGAAGATGAAAATATAGACGCGGCGATAAGAAAAAAGTTTTTGGAGAAGATACAAAAAAACAGCCAGAAAATCTCAGATATGATAGATAGACTCTCATTGGCAGTCAAGCTTGAAAGCGACGATTTGCCGTTTCAAATCAGCGAATTTGATTTTGACGAATTGATAAAAGAGGTCGTGTCGTCGTTTGGCATATCCGAACCATCAAGGACAATCGTGTATGATGGCGAGCCAACTTCGATAAAAGCGGACGCGCAAATGATGGAGATAGCCGTGTCAAATCTCATAAGCAATGCGCTGAAGTATTCGGAAGACGATGTATATGTGGAGCTCAAAAACGGTATTTTCAGCGTCAAAGACAGCGGGATAGGCATAGCGCAGGGCGAAGTGAACAAAATCACAGATAAATTCTACCGCGTGGAGGGCAGAAGCTGGGACAATTCACTGGGACTTGGATTGACATTTGTCTCTTATATATTGAAAATGCACGGGCTTGAGCTGAAGATAGAGAGTGTGCTTAACGAAGGCTCTACTTTTTCGTTTAATCTGCAAAAAATCCTTTAAAAAATACCGCAGATAACGGTTATCCAGACTATCCCAAGATAGATAAACGAGAGCAGAACAAGCAGACTGCCGACGTCTTTGGCTTTTTTGGATAACGGATGTATTTCATCTGAAATCCTATCCACGACCGCTTCTATCGCAGTATTTACAAGCTCCATCAACAGTACCAAAAAGAGCGTGCTGATTAAAAATAGCTTTTCTATGATAGTAACAGGCAGCAGCAAAGCTATGATGAGCAATACCGAGCACAACGCCAGCTCTTGCTTGAATGCCGCTTCTGTTTTGACGCTTTCCAAAAATCCTTCAGCCGAATATACGAATGCTTTGAGTATTCGCTTGATGCCTGTGTTACCTGTCTTCATCTTTTCGCCTTTCAAGAATTAG
>JAITEH010000175.1 GCA_031282125.1 Campylobacteraceae bacterium | reverse complement strand
GCATCAAAGCGAAATATAGAGCCGTACGCAAGCGGTTTATCCAAAAGTACGCACGCATCGTTTACCAGATAGCGCGTTGGAAAATTATCCGTACAATCCACCACGATATCAAAATCTTTGATGATATCAAGCGCATTTTCGCTTGTGAGTTTTGTGTTGAAGACGCTAACTTTTACTAACGGATTGAGCCTTGCTATGCCCTCTTTAGTAGATTCGGTCTTAAGCTTGCCTATATTGTCGTTAGTGTGTATGATTTGTCTTTGCAGATTTGTCACATCCACCGTGTCAAAGTCCACTATGCCGATATTTCCGATACCAGCAGCCGCAAGATACAAGGCTGATGGCGAGCCAAGCGCGCCGCCGCCGACTATCAAAACACGCGCATTTTTAAGCCGCTTTTGCCCCTCCAAGCCAACATTTGGCAGTATAATATGGCGGCTGTAGCGCGTTATCTCCTCTTGTGTAAGTTCCTCCATGACAATCTCCTCTTTTGTTTGAATACCCAAATTATACAAAAAAATCGTATAATTTGCATTTTACTGCACTTATTGTGTACAATACGGAAAATATTTTATGTTAGAGATTTATTATGAAAAATATCGTGTCGTCGTTTGATAAGCTCTTAAATAATGTCTCTTTTCTTAATAGAACGAGGCTTATACTGTTTGTGTTAGCTTTTGGTATGGCTTGTATTTGTTTTTTGACATTCATTTCACTCTTTGCCTTGAAGTATGATCATGAGATACTTTATGAGACGCGTATCACAAATGTCCAAAAGTTAGAAAACATAAATACCCTCTACATCAACGACGTATTTTCGGCGATAGGGCAAAAACAAAACGCCAAACTTTTGGACACATACGCGAAAATCGACGATATCTGGAACGAGGTGAAAGCCGCCAAGATACAAGAGCCCGCGCTGCCAGCTAAATTTGCAAATTGGTGGCTTAGAGTTTTCATGATTTACGACGAGCCGCTTTCGCCAAAAAGCGACCATAATATAGAAAAACAGATAGACGATTTCACTAAAGAGGTCAGAGAGAGCGCCGCAACGGGTGTGAAGCATGACGCGCTTATCGGTATCCATAAACTATCAGGTCTTTTTTCGCAGCTTATTGATTTTCATCTGAATGAAGCGTCGTTAGAAAAGGAGCAGACAGACACAGCTTTTACAAAAAGCATTATTATCTTGCTGCTGCTCGTAGCGTTTGTTTTTATCGCAAGTTCGTACGCGACTTACTCTATACTCAAAAATATCCGCGAATTGCACAACTATCTTGAGTTTGACGTGAAAAAAAAGACAAAAGAACTTGAGGATTTGAACAGCTCGCTTGAAGAGCGCGTCAAAGAAGAGGTGGAACTCAACCGCAGTAAAGACAGGATTTTGTTCCAGCAGTCAAAACTTGCAAGTCTTGGAGAGATGCTGCAAAATATAGCTCATCAATGGAGACAGCCTCTGGGGGCTATAAGCATGATAATACAAAGCTTTGAGATAAAGTACAAAGCTGGCAAACTGGACGATGATTTCATCACTTCAAGAGTGCATGACGCGAAAATTCTTGCGCAAAATATGTCCGATACGCTTGAGGATTTTCGTACTTTTTTTAATCCCAACAAAACCAAAAAAGAGTTTGACTTAAAAGAGATGATAAATAAATCTGCGGATTTGAGCAAATATCCTCTCGAAAGAGCGAAGATACATTTAACCATACAAGAGTTTGAAAACATACGTATTTACGGCTTCCAAAATGAACTCATACATGTACTGCTAAACCTCATCAGTAATGCCAAAGACGCTCTTTGCAACAAGCCCATAGACCGTAAAATAGCCGTCAAGGTAGAGTCAGACGAAAATTATGTGGCAATCAAAGTCATAGATAACGGCGGGGGCATAGATAATGATATAATATACCGCATATTTGACCCGTATTTTACGACAAAGCATAAAAGTTTGGGCACAGGCATAGGACTTTACATGTCAAAACAGATTGTAGAAGAACACATGCAAGGAAGTATTTGGTGCGAAAATATAGAATACGACTTTGAAGGTAAAAAGACGTACAGTTGCGCGCTTTTTATAGTGAAGATTCCACTTCTTAAGGAAAACGATGAATAAGCGGGATTATGCGATTTTATTGGGATGCAGTATTTTATACATAGAAGACGAGGCAGACCTTCTAAAACACACAAGCGTGATTTTGGAGGATTTCGCTAAAAACGTTTATGCCGTGCAAAACACGAAAGAGGCATACGAGATAATCAAAACCAAAAATATCGATGTGATTGTCTCCGATATTTTGCTGAAAAACGAAACGGGCATAGAGTTTTTGAAAAGAGTTGAAAGCGAGCTTGATATGCATATCCCCGCTATATTAACAACTGCGTTTACCGATACGGAGTATCTCGTGGACGCGATAAAATTAAAAGTCGAAAACTACATCATAAAGCCCATAAACGTGCGCGAACTTCTAGACTCCATACATGATGTGGTACTGCCCAAAATCCAGCAAAAAGAGATAATCCGCTCTTACAATATCATCAAAACAATATCCGCTGTAACGGACAGCAAACAAGTAGAAATCATCCGTTTTATTATCAAAAATCTCGATGAAGAGGGTATATTGAACTACTCGTATTCGGATATCATGGAGAGAATCGACGTAAGCAAACCGACGATTATAAAGCTTTTTAGACAACTGTCCAACAAAGGCATTTTAATCAAACTGCAAAACAAAAAATATAGATTTTACGAAAGCCGCCTGCCGATACCTGAGTAAATTGCAAGCTAAATATAAGATACTTTATCCTCTTCTGATAACCTGTTTGTCCATTTTCTTTATTGTGTCAAACAGCAATAATTTTGCGATAAGAAAAATCGTTACCGCTTTTACAAATGACGACGCACCAGAAGCAAAAGAGAATAAAAAATAGTATAGTTTAAAAGGCGGTTGCCTTATTTTATGCAATCAATAAAATAAAACCCAAAAGAAACATGATGCAAAGCGCAGCAATTTCCGAATACTTTAAAAAGTTTGGAGTTTTGGTTTTAAAATTATTTCTTATATAAAGTGATGAAAGTGCAGACAAAGCTATAACGACACTCATGCCAAGGCTCATAAAAACTGCGGATAAAAATCCGAGCAGATAAGCTTTTGTGTTTAATGCAAAAATAAATATAGCAACAACTCCGGGACAAGGAACAATACTTGCCCCAAGCACGACACCAAAATCAACACTTCGTGACTTGGCAGAACAAAGCCCGCAATTGCAAGTTGACGGATGGGTTGTAAAAAATATAATTTTTGAACTATTTTTTTTGAGCTTTTTATATCTGTTAAAACCAAGATAGCAAACAATTCCTAAAATTATTAATGATGAAATTTTGGTAGTATAAAAAGTAACATCTGCAAAAAATGCATTAAAAAATATATCAAACATAAGAAAAATCGTTAAAGACAGGAAAAATGCTACAAATGTATGAATAATACCTATAAGAGCAGCCATAATAAAAGCTTTGCTATAGCGATGTTTTGATGTAAATAGATAAGAAGCAACCAAAGCTTTTCCATGTCCAGGTCCTGCCGCATGCAATAAACCATAAGCAAAAGATGCAAATAAAAAAACAATATATGCGGATAAAGAGGTCTTTTGGTTAAGTTCTCTCATGATGCTTTGTATATTTTCTTGAGCAAATTTTAGATTTGTTTTCAGCCAGTTAAATAGCGAAAATCGTGTAGTTTGTGCTTTTACATGAATTGTTTTTTCTTGCAAGCTTTCATTATTTTGCATTACTTTGGAAAAAACATTCATAGATTTGATAAAAGCTATATTATTTACAATATTTGGTTCAAAATCAAAGATTTGATTATTTGAGGATATATTATGAATTAAAAATATGAAAAATCCCTCATCATCCTGTATATCAAAAGATATTTGATTTTCAAAATTTATCTCTACGGAGACTTTCGTTTTGAAACGAAAAAGCAGGTCGCTGCCTTTAAAAAATAACTCTTGTTCATAAGCTTTTACAGGTATAAAATTTTTGTTTGTATCGTCTATATAGTATAAAGTTGTGAGATAATTTTTTTCTGAAATATACTGTATGAGAATCCTTTTTATCTCTTTTAATTCATCCTCATCCAGTTTTTTGTTTCTATTTTTATCGTAAGTATCCATAAGAGCCGTAGTAAATTCTTTACTAAAAGCCCACTCAAAAGTTATATTATCTAATGAGTTTTTTGTGCCTTCTAAAAAAATATTTACAGTTACAGAAGGTGTATAAATAGCACAAAGAGCGCAGGAAAAAAGTTGATAAGGGATAAAAAGAAATAGTAAAAACTTCTTTATTTGAAACAAAAGAAACCTTTTATATATTTTGGTGATTTAAGTTTTGTATTGTAACACAAAAAAGACAAAGAAAGCGAAAGAATTTTGCTGACGGTTAAAATACAGTTTGACTTTTATCGTTAAGCGGCTCGCAATGACATATTGTAAGGAATACCCATTCCTCCGTCATTGCAAGGAGTGTAACAACGAAGTAATCCACAGGAACATAAAAGCAGTCGGTTTTTTAATTGCTTTGTTTTAGTTTTACATTTTGAATAATAAAAACGCTTATGCGTATGGATTGCCGCGCTCCAATCGGTCGCTTGCAATGACAGAGGGTCAGTTTTCTACATATGAACATAAAAATGGATTGCTTCGCCGATTAAATCGGCTCGCAACGACAGAATAAAAGGGGGAGGTTAGGTGCAATGACGGAAAAGTCGG
>JAITEH010000174.1 GCA_031282125.1 Campylobacteraceae bacterium | reverse complement strand
AATAAAGAGGGAAAAAACACAACTCCTTCCGTTGTGGCATATACGGACAAAGGCGAGGTTTTGGTCGGAGATACGGCAAAAAGACAAGCCGTTACAAATCCGCAGAAAACCATCTACTCGATAAAAAGAATCATGGGTCTCATGAGCAATGAAGACAAAGCCGCCGAGGCTAAAAAGAGACTTCCTTATAAAGTTGTAGATAGAAACGGCGCATGCGCTATAGAGATAGCGGGCAAAGTCTATACTCCTCAAGAGATAAGCGCGAAAGTTTTAATGAAGCTGAAAGAAGACGCTGAAAGCTTCTTGGGCGAGAGCGTAACGGACGCCGTTATCACGGTGCCTGCGTATTTTAACGACGCACAGAGAAAAGCGACGAAAGAAGCGGGAACTATCGCAGGACTCAACGTACTTCGTATCATCAATGAGCCGACATCTGCCGCGCTTGCTTACGGACTTGACAAAAAAGAGGCCGAAAAGATAATGGTATATGATTTGGGCGGCGGTACGTTTGACGTAACCGTGCTTGAAACGGGTGATAATGTCGTGGAAGTTTTGGCAACGGGCGGAAATGCGTTTTTGGGCGGAGACGATTTTGATAACCGCTTGATAGATTGGCTGGTCGGCGAATTTAAAAACGAAAACGGTATTGATTTGAAAAACGACGTTATGGCGCTTCAAAGATTGAAAGAGGCTGCTGAAAATGCCAAAAAAGAGCTCTCTTCAGCCAACGAAACGGAGATAAATCTACCGTTCATCACAGCGGACGCCACAGGACCTAAACACTTGGTCAAAAAGCTTACGCGAGCGAAGTTTGAATCCATGATAGAGGATTTGATAAATGAGACTGTCGATAAGATTAAAGAGGTTATCAAAGACTCGGGCGTATCAAAAACCGACATTAAAGAGATTGTCATGGTGGGCGGTTCTACGAGAGTGCCGTTCGTGCAAGATAAAGTCAAAACATTTTTCGGCAAAGAGTTAAATAAATCCGTCAATCCAGATGAGGTCGTAGCAATCGGCGCGGCGATTCAGGGCGGAGTTATCAAAGGAGATGTTAAAGACGTGCTGCTTTTGGACGTTACGCCGCTTAGCCTTGGCATAGAGACGCTTGGCGGAGTCATGACAAAACTCATCGAAAAAGGCACGACTATCCCAGCTAAAAAAACGCAGGTTTTCTCAACTGCCGAAGACAACCAACCGGCAGTTACCATACATGTATTGCAAGGCGAGAGAGATTTTGCCAAAGATAACAAATCTTTGGGTCAATTTAACCTTGAGGGCATTCCTGCCGCTCCGCGCGGAATCCCGCAGATAGAAGTTACGTTTGATATAGACGCAAACGGTATTTTGACGGTTTCTGCCAAAGACAAAGCAAGCGGCAAAGCGCAGGAGATTAAAATCACAGGAAGCTCAGGACTTGACGAAAAAGAGATAGAGAAGATGGTAAAAGACGCCGAACTTCACAAAGAGGAAGACAGAAAGCGCAAAGAGGTTGTAGATACGAGAAATACAGCCGAAGCGTTAATACATCAGACAGAAAAATCTCTTAAAGATTTGGGCGAAAATATACCCGCAGACGATAAGAGCAAGATAGAAAAAGCCTTGAATGAACTCAAAGAGACTTTGAAAAATGAGAATGCAAGTAAAGACGAGATTGACGCTAAAGTGAAAGCTTTAACCGAAGCAAGCCATAAATTAGCCGAAGAGATATACAAAAAAGAGCAGGGCAGCAGCGAAGCCAAAAGCGCCGATTCTGCGAAAAAAGACGACGACGTTATAGACGCCGAAGTAGAGTAAAATTTATGGGGTTTATCTCTCATGCGAGGATAAACCCTACCTTTCGTCATTCCCGCGCAGGCGGGAATCCATCTTATGAAATAATCAAAATTAGAGAAACTTGATTATTTTACACGTTTTTTCACTTACAATTACATTTTAGTTTTAGTCCTTTTTTTATTTTTACGGGAATCCAAAAATAAAGTTCAATATTATTTAGATTGACTGTGATGCAATAGTTCTAAAAGATGGATTCTCGCATTCTTACCCCAAAACGGATAAACCGTTTTGGAGACCCCAATTGCGTTTCCTTCGGCAACTTGTCGTTCAGGTCACAGGAATAACAAGAAGATAGATTGCTTCGTTAATTCGTTAATTGCAATATCTGCAAGAAGCAGAAAAAGTATAATTTAATTTTTACACCACCAAGTAACGAATATTCAGTAAAATTGCAGCAGAATTTCTAAATTCTAAAAAGTTTAAAAGCTCCTTGTGAAACAGTTGGAATAAATTTTGACGATTATACTAATAATCCATCTTTTTGAACAAGAACCATCATCAAAGATTTCAACGATAACAAACTCTACTATCAAATTCATATTATTTATTTTATTCAAAAACAGATAAAAAACAAAAACCAATAATATAAACAATAAATTTTATAGTATAATCATAAAATTTTTAATTTCAAACTCTGACAAGGAATAATAATGGCTTATGTGAATGAAAAGATATCTAAAGAAGATTTTGAGAAGTATAATTTGGAGAAAATTAATAAGAGGCTATCGTACGGCACCCCTAATTACCAATGGGCTATAGATAGAGACAGAGATATTTGGCTTAGAGAATATCATTTTTCTGGAGACAAAGAAGATTTCGGAGCAGAAATACGCACTTATTGGGACTTTTACTGGAAAGGCAGTTTTGTCCCTATAGAGACTAAAACTATTGATAAGATACCGCCATCTAAAAATAATGGAATATATTATTGCTATATAAAAGTTTTAAAGATTGAGATACCAAAAAATATTCAACAATACACGAAAGAGATACTTAAAGACTTTAGAGAAGCTTTAGAAGTTTCTCAAGTGGGAATAGGCATACATATAAACGATAACTCTACTTGTAAAGTCGACTTAGAATACAACGGAGAAGTATCATGACATCTCATGAAGCATTATTAGAATTAGATAGTTCAGAATTTCAAAATCTCTCAAATGAATTAAAACTTCAAAGATTAGAAGAGTTATCTAAAAATCTAAGTGCAGATGCTTCAGGTTCGATAACAATTCTTTTCAGTGGAAATATAGATGGGCAAAGGATAGGTGATATTGCTGCAGATATCGCTGATAAAAATCCAGATGCTAGGATTATAAGCGATACAGAGATTGGAAAGTTTCTTGGTGATAGAAAATTTCAAGAAACTTTAGCCGAAACTGTAGGTATAGATTTGAATGAGTTAAGAAAAGGCACGGTCCCTCCCGATCTTCTCTCCGAATACAACTCAAAACTCTACAATACAGACCCATCAAAAGATAAATTAGGATTTTGGTCCCAAGCATCCAAGCGTTTCGTTCAAGAAACAAAAGGCAGAGTAATAATCCTTATAGGTAAAGATGCAGACCCAAAGAAGATATTCGGAAGTATAGAATTTCAAGAATTAATGAAGAATAAGAGTATAACTCACATCAATAATATACCAATAGATGAATTCAAAAAAACTCTCAATGTTATCCCTAATCAAGCAATAACTCCAAAACAAATTGAACTCCTATCCGAAAGCTCATCTCAAATATTAAAAACACTTAATGCTTTGAAAGATAAAACTACAGACATATATAATAAAGAATCCAAAATTGATAAGAATCTTTCAATCGCAGAGATATATAATCAATATGATAAGGATATTGCTGAAATGATAAAAGCCTATAACGTAATAAGAGAAAGAAATAATAACACAATACAAGAATTAACAGAACTTATAAAAGATAAAACTACAGATATTCATAACAAAGACAACAAAACAGACAATATCTACAATAAAGAGAAAGATAATAATATAACCAATCATGAGAACAGTAGTAATGAACAAGATGTTAGAAGAAATAAGATGCATTAAGGACAACTTGTTTTTTACAACTTTAAATTGGATTTCTGTTTTCATGGGAGACAAGATAAGAATCAATACATTCTGCCATTGTAAGTGAAGCGTGGTAATCCACTCTCTCTGTGTCATTGCGAGTCGCTTGCGATTAAGCAATCCAGAAGATAAAAAATAAAAAGATTTTGTTGAATATTCCTTAAATTACCATAAGACTTTAATAAAATGTGTATCTGCTCACAGGCAGATACACATAAGATTGATTTTAGTTGCTATTTGGCAAATTTGCTATATATGCTCTATCATCATCTGTCAAGCCATTACCATAGTCATAGTTTACAATATGCCAGATTGCCTGATTTAATCGTTCAACTATTGATATGTATGCATTGCTTTCGCTATTATCCTCTTTATACTCAATATTTAGCCAATTGTAAATAAACTTAATTATGATGTCAAAAAAGCTCTCACCATCTTTCTCATACTCCTCAATATTTATCTTTTTATTTGCAACCAAGTCAAATAACTCCTGAAGCGTCTGATAAGTCAATACTTTAAAAGTACTGTCATATTTATAACCTGCTGAACCTGGAATGCCAAGATTTGCACAATATAAAGCAAGAGCTAATTTTATTTTTTTATTAGCCGGAATTTCAACCGAAGTCTCTTTTAATAAAAGTCCATGTTGGGATTGACCTCCTGTAGATACTGCTAAAAATCCTGCAGGGAAAATAACTGTTGTATTGACGTTATTTGCATTCCTTAAATTAAATGTTACTAGGACATATATGCCACCGCTTCCTCTTATAACATCATAATCTCCGTCACGCACATCAATAATATCAAAATTCGGCGTACCTGCAATATCAAAATTTGGCGTACCTATTCCTTTTCCTTCTAGAATATTGGTCTTGATGTTAAAACTTGGGTCATAAGTATAAACAGCCGCTTCTCCTGAAACATTCCCTTCAACTGTTACGCCATCAGGAAATCGAAAAACCTCTCCTTCAACACTACCTGCAGTTATTCCAAGACCCGGCATCTTACCTGGAGCATCATTGGCGCTGCCGCTGTCTCCTCCTCCGCCACCGCAGCCAACCAAAAAGCAAGCCAACAAAACCAAAGTAAACAATTTAAGTATTTTTTTCATAATTAACCTTTTAAATAAAATTTAAAAAACGAATCCATCTTTTTGGAAAACAGCCATTAATATCTAACTTTAGATATATTTGCAAAATATGTATTTGCAAAGATTCTTTAAATACCCACCTCCTAAAAAAATTTTAAATGGCAAATTATACAAAAGCATAGGTAAAATATATATAAAACATTAATTTTTTAAGAAATAGTTTGTTAAAAAAGTTTATTATGAAAGTCTAAAAAGATTTTTATAAATTTTGGTTATTTATTTTTTAATAAGCCGTCTCTAAAATATAGCTTTATTTTTGTCTTGCAGAAAATAATTCATATTTTAGACAACGGAATAAGCAATGACTTTAAGAGAAGCATAGTGGTTGTGCAAATTCAATCAATAAACCTCTTATCAAGTCCTTCGTATGCGTCTATGCGTCTGTCTCTTAAAAACGGCCAGATTCGTCTTGCTTCGCCGCTTTTTTTGGTATTCAAGTCAAAATAGAGTATGCACTCCTCTTTTTCGTCTGCATGAGCCAAAAATTCGCCCTGCGCGCCTGCCGCAAACGAATTTCCCCAAAATCTGATGCCATCTATCACGCCTTTATCGTCCGACTCTTTGCCGACTCTGTTTGCGGATATTACGGGTAAGCCGTTTGCTATCGCGTGAGAGCGTTGTATGGTGATCCATGCCTCAAGTTGTCGTTTTTTCTCATCCGCTTCATCTTCGTCAAACCATCCGATAGCCGTAGGATACACCAAAAAATCCGCCCCTTTTAACGCCATAAGCCTTGCCGCTTCGGGATACCATTGATCCCAGCAGACCAAAAGTCCGATATTGCCGACGCTTGTTTTTATGGGGTTAAATCCCAAATCGCCCGGAGTAAAGTAAAATTTCTCGTAAAATCCCGGGTCATCGGGGATGTGCATTTTGCGGTATCTGCCAGCTATCTCTCCGTTACTTTCAAAAATCACAGCAGTGTTGTGATACAACCCTTCAGCGCGCTTCTCAAACAGCGAAGTTACCAAAACTACGCCGTTTTCTTTTGCGACGCTGCTCCAAAATCTGACATCCTCATGAAAGCTTTCCGCAAGCGCAAAATTATCGGTGTTTTCGTTGATGCAAAAATATCTGTCTTGATGAAGTTCGGACAATACGATAAGTTTCGCTCCGTTTTTGGCGGCTTCTTTAATCCTTAAAACGCTCTGTTTGACCGTTTCGTTTTTGGTATC
>JAITEH010000132.1 GCA_031282125.1 Campylobacteraceae bacterium | reverse complement strand
CGGTAGTCTGCTTTCTGTTGCACTTTCCCTTGGGTTACCCCAGCCACCCGTTAGGTGGAACCATGTCTCATTGCAGCCCGGACTTTCCTCTAAAGCTAGACTTTAGCAGCCGCCTGCCGCACCTTGAAGCGCGTATTATATACAAAAACGGCTTACATCTATATATAAAAAATATATAAGAAAAAGTACGCGCATTATATACAAAAATGACCTATATCTATATACAAAAAATATAAAAAAGTACGCGAATTATATGCAAAACGACATATATTTATATATGTATAAAAGACTTATAACTCTACTTTTCTGCAAACTCTCTCAAAACGTCAATACACTCTTTTACCCACTCTTTTTTGGGACTTTTGAGCTGACTTTGCCAATTATTCAAGTCGGAAAAGTCAAAAGCCGAATCTACTTTTTTGAAGCCAAAATCCGAATATTTTTCTTTTAATTCTTTCAACTCTTTTGTCTGCGCTTTGTTATTTGCCGCGTATAATATTTGCAAAAATTCATACATGAAGGTCGAGTATTCTCTTTGTTTGGCTAATTTCTCATTTTTATCGCTGAAAGACGGCGCGATACCATTGCAAATCTCAATCTCTATTGTATTTACCACAGCCATACTGACCGATTGCATGATATCGGTGTTTGTAGAGTTTTGAAACCGCTCTATAATCCTCTGAAATGTTTTTAAACCATCTTTAAGATTACCCGAATGTACCTGATTTATGCCAAAATTTATCGAACCTGCGGCAACTAAAGTCTGTATATACTCTTCTTGCGAATCTTCAAATTTATCTGTAAGTCTATTATATATATCTATGGCTTTGGCGGTTTCATTCATCGCAGAATACTCATATCCCAAACTTGTCATTGCAGTTGCCAAAAAATTATAAATATTTTCGTTGCTTGTATTTTCAAATCTATCGATAAATTTTTTATATATCTCTATTTCGCTTTTTGTGTCATTCGCATTAAAGGCGATAGAAGAGATGCTAAAAAGCGATATCGCCGTTACATACTCTATATACTCATCTTTTGAATTTATAAATCTTGAGACTATCCGCTCATAGAGCCTTTTTTCGGCTTTCACGTCATTTTTGCTTTTATATCCCAAAGCCAGATTATACATAGCCTGCGCTATTATGGCTTCAATCTCTCTGTTTGTCGAATTCCCAAATCTGTCAATCAACTCATGATAAGAGCTTATCATCTCGTCTGTTTTGTTCGCATAATACAATTCAAACGCCTTTGCAAACATCATTTGAGCCTCTTGCAGAGCTATTTTATCTTGAAATGTATTTAACTCTTTTGTAGCGTCAGGCACATGCGCGCTAAGAGTACATGTGCTTAAAAGCAGGCAAAAAACGGATATAAAAACTGTTTTCATCTCTCCACCCCTTTTTAGGTTTTGGGAATTATAGCTTTAATTAACTTATAATTTGTTATTTTGGTATTTTTTGTAAAATAAAATGCTGCCATGAAGGGATTTGTTCACCGTTTTTGCCGATACTCTCTTCATATTTTTTCTCGTCTATTATCTGCCAATTTTTAAAACTCACGGGTGGAAAAAATGTATCTGCCTTACCGTTATAATCGACCGTAGTAAGATACAGCCTGTCGGCGTGCAAAAGCGCTTCTTTATAGACTTTGCCTCCACCCACGACAAAAGCCTCTTCTTCACCTCTATCTTTGCAAAATTCAATCGCCTGCTCCAAACTCTCGCATGTGAAAACGCCATCCGCGCTAAAACCGCTTTTTGACAAAACTATAGAGGTGCGGTTGGGCAAAGGTCTGCCTATGGATTCGTAAGTTTTTCTGCCCATTATCAGATGATGTCCCACGGTAATCTCTTTGAAAAGTTTCAAATCCTCTGGTATATGCCACAAAAGCTTGTTGTCAAGTCCTATTTGCCACGCTTTGCCGACAGCTACGATGATGGAGAGTTTCATACGGCAACTTCCGCTTTTATATGCGGGTGAGCTTCGTAATTTAAAAGTTCAAAATCATCATATTTAAACTCAAAAATATCTTTTACGTCTGGATTTATCTTCATCGTCGGCAGTGCAAAAGGTTTGCGTCCAAGCTGCAAATCAGCCTGCTCCAGATGGTTACTGTAAAGATGCGCATCGCCGAAAGTATGCACAAAATCGCCGAGTTTAAGCCCGCAGACCTGCGCTATCATCATCGTCAAAAGCGCGTATGAAGCGATATTGAACGGCACTCCTAAAAATATATCGGCACTTCTTTGATAAAGCTGGCATGAGAGTTTATCTTCCGCTACATAAAATTGAAAAAACGCATGACAAGGAGCGAGCGCCATTTTATCAAGCTCGGCGACATTCCATGCGCTTAAGATGAGGCGGCGGATTGTCGGATTTGATTTGAGCTGTTTTACTATTTCGCTTATTTGGTCTATTGTTTTGCCGTCCGCGCCTCTCCAGCTTCTCCACTGCGCTCCGTAAACAGGACCCAAATTGCCATCTTTGTCAGCCCATTCATTCCAAATCTTCACGCCGTTATCGGTCAGATATTTTATATTTGTCTCGCCTTTTAAAAACCACAAAAGCTCATGTATGATGGACTTCAAATGGCATTTTTTGGTCGTAATCAAAGGAAAACCCTCGTTCAAATCAAATCTCATCTGATAGCCAAAAACCGAGTAAGTTCCCGTACCCGTTCTATCTTCTTTGAAAACCCCGTTTTCTCTTACATGCCGCATTAAATCAAGATACTGCTTCAACTCTCATTCCTTTTTAAAAACTTTGTTATTTTAACCAAAAAAGTTGAAATTTGCTAT
>JAITEH010000099.1 GCA_031282125.1 Campylobacteraceae bacterium | reverse complement strand
TTAAGCTTTATGATTGCGTCCACTTCGCTTGTGCCGTTGCTTGCATATTTATTAATCGACTCCATCTTAATATAAGTATTCGGCTCGTCAAACTCTTCGTCAAGCGTACATTTCCAACTGTTTGCGACCAATACTTCAGGATTAAATCTCATCGTTTTGGCTTTACATACGCGCTCCAAGCCGCTTGAAGTTTTCGTAACAAAGCGGTTGTTTGTAAGCTCTATGATAGGCATTTCATCGCGCTTGCTGCCATTTAGAGTCCCTGCTATAAACGTAGCGTTTTCGACGCTCCACACGCCTTTGACGGCATTATCAAGCGTTATAACGCTTCTGTATGACAACGGCGCTTCAAAGCTGATAGTAGGCTGACTATCGTATGATTTGTCGGCATAATAAATATCGCGCGAATACAACCTTATGTCGGTATTAAAAGCTCGTACATAAGAAGAGCATTCCCATACTTTATCCGCAAGATAACTTTCGGCATTCTCAGATATCGAGGAGGACTCTGCCGAAGTTACATTCTCAGCCGCCGCCGTTAAAATACACAAAGCCGCTATCATGGGTATCAATGCTATTTTCACTATTTTCACCTTATTTAAAAATTAACCGTATATTATATATAAAAAATATCTATACTTTCATAAAAAAGATAGTATTATACTCACATTTTTTTGACAAAGGACTGTTTTGGCGCTTTTAGATTTGATAGACGTCAGCAAAAGTTATGAGACGGGGAAAATACTCGAAGAGGTTAGCCTGTTCATAGGAGAGAAAGAGAGAATCGCCATCATCGGCAAGAACGGCGGCGGCAAATCCACGCTCATGAAGATTATCAACGCAACTCTTGAAAGCGACAGCGGGCGAAGAGTCATCCAAAACAATATAAAAGTTGAAATGCTTGAGCAAAATCCCGAATTTCAAGAAGACAAAACCGTAAGAGAAAACATCGAGCTGGAGCTTACTGAGATTACAAAAAAACGCCTTGAGTACGAAGAGTTAAGCCTTAGGATAGAGCAGGATTTCGACAACGAAGAGCTCATGAAAAAACAGCTTGAGATAGCCTCTTATCTTGACGCTCACAACGCATGGAACATAGACGACAAAATCAAAAGAATCATCGAAGAGTTTGACCTGAAAGAGCACGAAAACAAAACCGTTTCGCTTCTTAGCGGCGGCGAGAGAAGAAGGATAGCGCTCGCTGGGCTGCTTTTGAAAAAGCCCGATATTTTGCTGCTTGACGAACCGACAAACCACTTGGACGTTTATATGACGGCGTTTTTGGAAGATATGCTTTTGAAAGAGAAATTCACACTCGTATTTATCTCTCACGATAGATATTTCATAGACAAGATAGCTACAAGAGCGGTTGAGATAGATAACTGTAAATTGAGAAGTTTTGACGGAGGTTATGCTGATTATTTGAGGGGCAAAGAGGCTTTACTGCACTCCATGCAAAAAGAGCATGAAAATCTTTTGAAACTTTTAAAAAGCGAAGAAGAGTGGCTAAGACGCGGCGTCAAAGCAAGACTCAAAAGAGATGAGGGACGAAAAAGCAGAGTCTATCAGCTCAGAGACGAGGCGAAAAAAAATCCAAGCTGCATAAGAAAAATCAAACTTGAGATAGAAAGAGAGAAGCACAATTTCAACCAAGAAAAGTCCGTAAATAGACAAAAAATGCTTTTTGAGCTTGAAAACGTATCAAAAAATCTCGGTGAAAAATGCCTCATAAAGAACTTTTCCATGAGAATCATGCAAAAAGACCGCATAGCTATCGTCGGCAAAAACGGCGCGGGAAAATCCACCTTACTGAAACTTTTGATAGACGAACTAAAATGCGATGAAGGGAAAATCAAAAAAGGCGAATTTGAAGTAGGATATTTCGACCAGCAAAGAGTCATGCTAAACGACGACAAAAATATACTTGAGACATTTTGTCCCAAAGGCGGAGACACAGTCGATGTCGGCGGAAAAAGTATGCATGTATTCGGCTATTTGAAAAACTTCCTTTTCCCCAAAGAGTATCTGGACAAAAAGGTAGGAATCCTAAGCGGCGGCGAGAAAAACCGCATAGCCTTGGCGCTTTTGTTTGCCAAAAAGACGGATTGCCTTATACTGGACGAGCCGACAAACGACCTTGACATACCGACTATCAATATCCTTGAAGAGTATATCCAAAACTACCATGGGGCGGTTTTGTTTGTCAGCCACGATAGATATTTCGTAGATAAAATCGCCAAAAAACTGCTGATTTTTAAAGGCGAAGGGAAAATACTGGAGAGTTACGGCTCATACAGCGAGTTTTTGGAGTATGAGAGCGAGATAAAAGAGATAGAAAATTACGAAAAAGAGTTAATCACCACACAAGCGGCGAAACCAAAAACAGACTCAAAAAAACTAAGCTATAAAGAAAATCTGGATTACAGCACTTTGCCGTCAATAATAGAAAAGCTTGAAAATGAGATAAAAGAGACAAAAGAGTGTCTTGCAAATCCCGAATGTTATCAGAAGATAGGTATTAAGATACTAACTGAGCAACTTTTTGCAAAGGAGAGCGAGTTAGAGCCGCTTATCGAACGTTATCTTGAGATAGAAGATAAGATAAGCCGTCTCTAAAACGCTTTTTGTTGAAATATACTATTTTGCGGGTACAATCCAGCAAAAAACAATTAAGACTGTTTAATCTCTTTAATTTTTGCAGCTTTGCCGCGTAGGTTGCGCAAATAAAATAGTTTCGCTCTTCTTACCTGTCCGCGTCTTACTACCGTTATACTCTCTATGCTGTCGCTGTAGATAGGAAATATTCTCTCTACGCCTACGCTGTTTGCGCCGATTTTACGAATGATGAAAGTCTCGCCTGTACCGCTTCCGCGTCTTGCTATACATATACCTTCAAAATTTTGAACTCTTTGTTTATCGCCCTCTTTGATTTTGATGGCAATTTTTAACGTATCACCTGCGCGAAAAGCCGGAATCGCTTTAGCGTTTGTTTGTGCATTTTCGTAAGCTTCAATATATTTATTTCGCATAATAGTTCCTCTTATTTTTAACTATTTTATACAGATCAGGTCTATGAAAGTAAGTTTTTGCATGCGCCATTCTGTTTTTTAAGCCCGAGATTATAGCGTGGTTTCCCTTTAAAAAGTCTGAGGGAATGGATAAACCATCGCAAACATTTGGTTTTGTAAAAGACGGAGCTTCCAAGAGAGTGTTTTCAAAACTCTCTTCCAGCAAAGACTCTTCATTCCCAAGCACATTTTCGACCATTCGACTTATAGCATCGCACATGCATAAAGACGCAAGCTCGCCTCCCGTTAAGACAAAATCGCCGATAGAAAAAACCTCGTCGGCATAAGTCTCTACCACCCGCTCGTCAATCCCCTCATACCTTCCGCACACAAAAACTATATGTTTTTTTTTGGACAATCTTTTGGCGTCGTTTTGTGAAAAACTCTTGCCCGCAGGCGAAGGAAAGATGAAATACGCCTCTTCGCCGATAGACTTAAACGCGTCCCAAAGCGGTTGTGCGCTCATCAAAAGCCCCGCTCCGCCGCCTGCTTTATAATCATCTACTTTTTTGTGTTTATCGAGACTAAAATCGCGCGGATTGACGCAATCTATCCGCACAGCTCCGCTTTTTTTGGCGCGCAGCAGGATAGAATCTTCAAAATATGGATTTACGAGGTTTGGGAAAAGCGTAACAAAAGTAAAATCCATGCTCTATTCCAGAAAATAGGCGGCATAGCGCGTAGTAATCTCTTTGGCATCGATATCCGCATGAATGATAAATCTATCTATATAAGGTATCAAAAAACTCTTTTGAGAGCCTTTTTTGACAAATTTCTCATCCGTTATTACGTGCAAATAATCGCTTGAGCCTATGCGCTCTATCTTGTCCACTGTGCCCAAAATCTCTGCGTCTTCTATGACTTTGCATCCTATGATGTCAAACCAAAAAAATTCGTCTTTTTTTAGTTTGCAACTATTTTTCGTAGCCTCTTTGGTAGTTTTCAAGATTTTATTTGTGAGTTTTGAAGCTGTATCTTTGTCGCTCACGCCGACAAACCGAACTATATTTTTTTGTTTGTCAAACTCCGCTATCTCAAGGCTTTCGTTCTCATCAACAAAAAAACGTTCGCCTTTTTTGAACTGTTCGGGAAAGTCGCTGAAGTCATGAAGCTTAAGAAAACCCTTAAGCCCCACAGTGCGACCAAGTTTTGCAGCGTCTATAAGTTCGTCACTCTTCATCGTTGGATTTGATATTGATACGGTAAGATTTTCCGCTTTTGGCTTTGCAGGCGGCAATAACGGTTTTTATAGCATTTATGACTTTGCCGTCTTTGCCGATGACTTTGCCCGTATCGACTTTATCGACATATATAGTTATTTCACTGAAAGTTTTATCTATTTCATTTGCCTCAACGCGCACGCTGTCGGGATTTTCAACTATCAGTTTTGCAAACTCTTTTAAAAAATTATCTATCATAATTAATTTCCGGTAAGTTTTGCTACCCTATCGCTAAGCTTCGCGCCGACACCTTTCCAATAACTCAATCTCTCCGTATCAAACTTCACAGTAACAGGCGTTGTCAAAGGGTTGTAATATCCCAATATCTCTATCCAGTTTCCGTCTCGTCTTTTTCTGCTGTCAGTAACAACGATACGGTAAAAAGGTCGTTTTGTTCTTCCTATACGTGTTAGTCTTACTACTGTTGCCATGTATTATATCTCCTAAAAATAATAAAATTAAGTCCACAGGGCTTATAAATAAGCATTACAAAATGCTCATGTATAAACTCTATCTTGGAAAAGTGCGATTTTGCCCCTGCATCATCGATTGAAAATTTGCCATTCCGCTTTTGCCAGAAAACTTTTTCGCCATTTTCGCGGCATTTTCGAACTGCTTAAAAAAACGGTTTACTTCCATCTGCGAAAGTCCCGCACCCGAAGCTATGCGTCTTTTTCTTGCGTTATTTAAAACAGACGGCGTTACTCTCTCTTTTGGCGTCATGGAGCTTATCATAGCTTTTATACGCTTCATCTCTACTGAGTTCTCAAAGTCAAAATCCTTCAACTGCGCGCTCATGGAAGAGAGTCCTGGTATCATTCCAAGAAGCGATTTCATGCTTCCGAGTTTTTTGATACTCTCCATCTGCGCCAAAAAGTCATTGAAGTTAAATTCGCCTTTTTGAATCTTTTTTGTTATCGCCTTAGCCTCTTTTTCATCTATGACGGTAGTGGTCTTTTCAGCCAAAGTAGCCAAATCGCCCTCGCCCATCAAGCGATTCACGATGCGTTCAGGTATGAAACTTTCCAAATCATGAGCTTTCTCGCCCGTACCGACAAATCTCAAAGGCACGCCGACTTGCGAAGCCACTCCAAGCGCGATTCCACCTTTGCCGTCTCCGTCGTATTTGCTTAAAATTACGCCCGTTATGCCTATCTTCTCATGAAAGCTCACCGCACTTCTTATGCCGTCTTGTCCACTCATAGAATCAGCCACATAAAATTGCTCGAAAGGACTCAAAGCCGCTTTTATCTGCGAAAGCTCTTTCATGAGCTCTTCATCTATCGCCAAACGACCCGCAGTATCCACAAGCAAAACGTCGTAAAATCCCTCTTTGGCTTTCTCTAAAGCCTCTTTTGCGATTTTGACGGGGTTTTTTTCATGCTCGTTTTCATACAAATCTATCTCATTTTGCAAACAAAGCTGTCTTAACTGCTCGACTGCCGCTAATCTTTGCAAATCGCACGCCGCTATCAAAACTTTCTTTTTTCTAAGCTTCAAATACACGGCCAACTTCACCGTACTAGTCGTCTTTCCGCTGCCTTGCAAACCCATCATGAGAGCGACTGTCGGAGCTTTCGCGGCAAATACAAAACCTTGATTGCCGTTTGCGCTCAAAACTTTCGTCAAATTCTCTTTGATGGCTCTTAGAAACTGCTTTTGACCTATGCCGTATCTTTTCGTATCAATCTCAACGCTTGATAACAAATCTTTTGCGACTTTGTGATAGACGTCGGCTTTTAAAAGGGATTTTTTCAGTGTTTCAAGCGCATTTTTAAGGGCTTTTTCGTCGTCGCTGAAACGAATTTTATTTATAGCAGACTTGAAAGAGTCAGTTAAAATATCAAACACTTTGTATCCTCTTGAAAAATTATGCCGCATCTTTAGGCTAAAAGAATGCAATAATACAAAAATGATGCTTTAAAGTAAATTAAACCTTAAGGCATCTGTTTTGAGCCCATTATCCGCCG
>JAITEH010000093.1 GCA_031282125.1 Campylobacteraceae bacterium | reverse complement strand
GGGGTTTTCAAGAGCCCTTCGCGGTTCGTATCTTCGCCTATTAATTCTAATATCTTCTTGACCGCCTGCTCAAATTCCTGCTGTTTTGCTGTTTCCATTTTACTGCTTTAAAAAAATTGATAAAGGTTAAATTTTACTAAAAATTTGTTTATATGTAAATATATCGAATCAGCATAAATGAGTTATTAAAGAAAACTTTGATATATTCACGTGAAAATTTTTATTATGCAAGAGGAATATATGGAAGTTAAAGTAGTCAGAGTCAATAATGCAAATGCGTCCGCAGCAGCGACAATAAGCAGTAAAATTATAGAGCAAAAAGAAGATAAAATCTTAAGAACATTAGCCAAAGACGCTCGTATTGACGGTTTTAGAAAAGGTAAAGTCCCGCCTGCTGTTTTGAAGGCAAGATATGGCGAGAAAGTTAGAGCAGACGCCGAGCAGGAAGCTGTAAAAGAGTTGTATGACGCGGCTGTTAAAGAGTTGGGTATCGAGGATCAAAGCATAGTCGGCGAGCCGATATTTTCAAAATTCGACAAAAAAGAGAGCGAGATAGACGTAGAACTAAAAATCTCCTTTAAGCCCGAAGTGAAAATCGAAGGATATGAAGAGTGTATCCCCGAGTTTCAAGTCCCAAAAGTTACCAAAGCCGAGATTGACGAAAGAGTATCAAATCTTGTGAAAGCAACCGCTCCTTTAAAAACCATAGAGGGCAAACGAGCTTTGAAAAAAGGCGATTTTGCCGTTATTGATTTTGAAGGGTTTATAGACGATGTTGCATTCGAGGGCGGCAAAGCTGAAAATTACACTTTAGAAATCGGCAGCAAGAGTTTTATAGAAGGGTTCGAAGAGGGGCTCACAGGCTTGAAAGCAGGCGGCAGTAAAGATATCAAAGTAACTTTCCCGCAAGAGTATGCCAACAAAAACTTAGCTGGCAAAGAGGCGCTCTTCAAAGTAAAACTTCATGAGATAAAAGAGAAAGATATCCCTGAAGAGATTGGCGAGGAGCTTTTGAAAAAGTTTTTGGCTGGCGAAGAGAATCCCACAAAAGAGTTGTTGGAAAAGAAGATAAAAGAGCAGATAAAAAACGAAAAAACTTCAAAACTTTACAATGAAGAGTTAAAACCAAAATTTGTAGATGCGATAGTTAAAAAATTTACTTTTGACCTGCCTGACAATATAGTAGAACAAGAGATAGACATGCTCTTTAGAAATGCTTTTGCAAGTATCGGCAAAGAAGAGTTGGAAGAGTACAAAAAAGACCCGAAAAAAGCGCAGGAAAAGAGAGAGTCGTTTAGAAAAGATGCCGAAGACAGCGTGAGACTTACATTTATCGTAAATGAGCTGGCGATTTTGAACAACATCAGCGTAGCGGATCAGGAAGTTACACAAATGGTGTATTACGAGGCGCTTCAATACGGACAAGATCCGAAATCTCACTTTGAAAATTACAAAAAACAGGGCGTTTTGCCTGCCGTTAAAATGGCTATGATTGAAGATAAGCTGTTTCAGACGCTGTTTGACAGAGTCAAAAAAGGAAAATAATGAGTTACTATATTCCCGTTGTTATCGAAAAAACAGGGCGCGGCGAACGCAGTTACGATATATACTCAAGGCTTTTAAAAGATAGAATAGTCATGCTAAGCGGCGAGATATACGACGAAGTAGCATCGTCTATCGTCGCCCAAATGCTATTTTTGGAAGCTGAAGATCCCGACAAAGATATATATCTTTACATAAACTCACCGGGCGGCGTTATCACAAGCGGACTTAGCATATATGATACGATGAATTACATCAAGCCCGATATCGTTACTATTTGTATAGGACAGGCGGCGTCCATGGGGTCGTTTTTGTTAAGCTGCGGCACAAAGGGCAAGAGATTTGCCCTACCAAACGCCAGAATCATGATACATCAGCCTTTAGGCGGCGCGCAGGGGCAAGCTACGGACATAGAGATACAGGCAAAAGAGATTTTGAGGATCAAAGAGGTGCTAAATGACATTTTGGCAAAAAATACAGGTCAAAAAGTAGCCAAAATAGCCAAAGACACCGACAGAGACTTTTTCATGAGCGCACAAGAAGCTAAAGAGTACGGCATCATAGACAGCGTTCTTGAAAAGAAAAAGTCTTAAAAAGAGAGTTTTTTGATGATTAGAGAAGTTTTGACATATCCAAATCCAAAGCTTAGAACCGTCTCCAAAGACGTTACGGATTTTGATGTAAATCTACACACTTTACTTGATGATATGTATGAAACTATGCTGCATAAAAACGGTGTTGGACTGGCCGCCATACAAGTGGGAGTTGCTCTGAATATCTTAGTGATAAATCCGATAGATGAAGAGGGCGAACAGAAAAAAGAGGATTTGCTGGAAGTTATCAACCCCGAGATTTTGGAAAGCGAGGGAGTTATCGTCTTTCAAGAGGGCTGCCTTAGCGTGCCGAGTGTGTATGAAAATGTAGAACGATTTAAAAAGATAAAAGTGAAATTTTTCGACCGTTTGGGCAATGAACATGTAGAAACTTACGAGGATTTCATGGCTGTAGCCTTGCAGCATGAGATAGACCACTTAAGAGGACATCTTTTTATAGAAAAACTCACATATCTGAAACGAAAAAAATTTGAAAAAGAGTGGAAAAAACGGGCAAAAGAGAAAGCATGAAAAAAGATAGTCACTCTGTCCCCAACAATAGAACATTCAAAAACAGTATAGAAGAGTTTGTGGGGCAGCTATTTATGTGGTCGTGCGTTGTAGTTGCTTTTATTCTTTTGCAGAGTTTTTTCAGCCCGTTTTTGCATTGGATTCTTTACCTGCCGCTTTGCATAATCCTCTCCATACCTCTTGGCTTTTCAGTCGTCATAGGCTTAACCGCATT
>JAITEH010000044.1 GCA_031282125.1 Campylobacteraceae bacterium | reverse complement strand
GTTACGCCAAGTTCGTTTGCGCCCAAAAGCGTTGATTGCAGGGCGATTTTATTTCTATCGCGCATTGTCACGGTGGCAACGGCTGGTTTGGAAAAATACTCCTGCAATTTAAAAGCGGTTATCACTGAGTCGGACTTGAGCCTTGCTAAAGGGCTGTCGGTTACGATAAAAGCGTCTATTTTGGTTTTTAACTCCACTGCATTTATGTTTTCAAATATAGCCGCACTGCCGACTCCATGCAAAGGCGTAATCTCTAAAGAGATGAATTTTTGGCTTTGAATTTTGCTTTTCAGATGCAAATACATATTTTTTACCCGCTTTTTAATATAGATTTTAGTATTATATCAGAAAATTAAAATTAGAATTAGGAAAGACGAGATGAAACTTGCGGCTTTTGATTTTGACTCTACGCTCATGGACGGAGAGACAATCAATTTTTTAGCAGACGCTTACGGTGTGGGCGGCGAGGTAGCAAAACTTACCGCAGAAGCGATGAGAGGCGAGATAGATTTTTTTGAAGCGTTGAACAAAAGAGTTGCCCTTTTAAAAGGTATGAGTGAGAAAAAAGTTATAAATATATGTGAAAATCTACCTTATATGAATGGTGCAAGAGAGTTAATCAAAGAACTTAAATCGCGCGGCGTTAAAGTTGTGGTATTTAGCGGCGGTTTTAGATACGCTACAAATTTTGCGAAAAAGATTTTAGAATTTGACGCTGATTTTTCAAATGTTTTACATGCAAAAGACGGCATTCTCACAGGACTTGTCGGCGGCGATATGATGTTTGGTTTTTCTAAGGGTGATATGCTTTTGAGAATACAGGCTCTTTTGAAGGTTGGTAAAGGGGAAACTATGTCGGTAGGTGATGGGGCAAATGATGCTTCAATGTTCGAGCTTTCTGCGGTGAAGGTTGCGTTTTGCGCTAAAGAAGTTTTGAAAAGCAAAGCGAATGTTATCATTGACGAGAAAGATTTAACAAAAGTTTTAGACCATATTTAAAGGAAGTCAGATGGCAATCGGTTCAAGCAATTTCTCTATTTGGTGTGATTTTATAGAGAGAGAATTTTTATCAAGCGAGCTTCCGGAGCTTATAGATTCGGGTATAGTAAGCGGCGTTACGAGCAATCCCGTTATTCTTAGAAATGCTTTGAGTTCCAAAGCTTATGCGGAAGACAAAAAAAGAAGCATAAGCATGCTTCCGCAGGAGAGATATGAATTTTTGGCTATAAATGATATCAAAAATACCGCCAAACTTCTTTTGCCTACGTACAAAGCGGATAGCCAAGACGGATTTGTAAGCATCGAAGTAAATCCGTTGTTTTCCGAAGATACCGATAAAATGGTAGAAGAGGCAAAGAAAATCTACAAAAAAATAGGCATGCCAAACGTCATGATGAAGATTCCTGCGACCGAAGCGGGATATGAGACGATAAAAGAGTTGATTATCGAGGGCATAAACGTAAACGCTACGCTTATTTTTTCACCTCAGCAAGCAGGCAGATGTCTTCAGGCGATAGAAAACGGATTTTATATCTTTCAGCGCAGAAATCCCAAAAAAGCATTTCCTCAAGTGGTCATAAGCGTTTTTGTAAGCCGCTTTGACAGAAGATTGGACGCGAGATTGGAAGCGGCTGGGCTTGAAAAGATGAAATTTGGCATCATGAACGCTTCGTATATTTATCAGCTCATCAGAGAACAGAAGATTTCCAATGTAAGATGTCTTTTTGCAAGTACGGGCGTTACGGAGCAGTATGCCGATAAGACCTATTATATCACGCAGTTAATGTACAAAAATGCCGTCAATACCGCACCCTTGTCCGCTATAGAGAGTTATGTGGAAATGATGGACACGGATGAGAAGGTCTGTCCTTCAAAAGAGAGTATCCAAAAATATTTTGCGGACGTAGAGTCAAAAGGTATCGTATTAAAAGACGTATATGCCACGCTGCTTCAAGAGGGAATAGAGCAGTTCAATAAAGCGTATAGAGAGATGCTGGAAAGCTTAAGAGTAACAAATGAAGAGATTGAAGAGATAAAAGCTGCCGAAAAAGCCGAACAAGAACGTATAGAGCGCGAAAAAAGAGAAAAAGAGGAGGCCATAAGGATGGCGGAGGAGCAGAAAAAAGCGGCTGAGGAAGCTGCCAAAAAAGCAGAAGCAGACAGAATTGCCAAAGAGCAGGCTGACAAAAAAGCGGCTGAAGAGGCGGCTATCAGACTTGAACGCGAGAGGCTGGAGTGGGAGGCGCATGAAAAAGCTATGGAAGATTTGAAAAGGCAGTCAGCCGTAGCAAAAATAGCAGAAGATTTGAAAAACAAAAAGAGCGCGGATGTGAATGTCGAAGTCAAACTTGGCAAAGTATCGAAAGCCGAAGCAAAAAGAGCCGCCGCCCAAGAGCGCTACAAAAGCCCAGTTATAAGACTGCTTGAGGGGTATTTGAAAGACCTCACCTCGTATAATGGAAGCGATTTGCATATCAAATCCGACGCTGCCGTCAAGGGACGCGTGAACGGAGAGATTGTAACAGTAAGCAATACGATTTTCAAAAAAGAAGAGGTAGATATCTTGGCAAGAGAGCTTTTGCAGGATAGATACGACGAGTTTTCAAAGAAAAAAAATATAGATTTTACTTACAGGCTTGACGAGGATTATCGATTTCGCGTAAATATGTTTTATCAAACAGACGGTATTTCGTTGGTGTTTCGCGTAATTCCACTCAATATCCCAAACGTCGAAGACCTTGCTCTGCCGCTCATCATAAAAGAGTTTGCAGGCAAAAGAAGAGGACTTGTACTGGTAACTGGTCCTACAGGAAGCGGTAAAAGCACCACTTTGGCGGCTATCATCAACCGTATAAATCAGACAAGCCAAAAACATATCATCACGATTGAAGACCCTATAGAGTTTATCTATAAAGATGAGCAAAGTATCATCAATCAACGCTCCATAGGAGAAGACGCCGTGAGTTTTTCCGATGCCTTGACGGCTTCATTGAGAGAAGACCCAGACGTTATCATGGTCGGCGAAATGAGAGACGTAGAGACGATAAGAACGGCGATTCGCGCCGCAGAAACAGGACACCTTGTGCTATCCACACTGCATACGCTTGACGCTAAAGAGACGGTGGGGCGCATCATCAGTATGTTTAACGGCAACGAGCAGGTTCAGATTCGCCATTCGTTGGCTTCAGTGCTTCAAGCGGTTGTTTCGCAAAGGCTTGTAAGGCGCAAAAACGGCGGAGGAAGAATCGCGGCTGTTGAAATTTTGATTAAAAACGAACGTATAGAATCGATGATAAAAGACGGCAGAGAGAGCGAGATAAAAGACTCTATCGAAGACGACAGCGACGTTTACGGTTCGCAAAGTTTCAACCAAGCGCTGCTCAATCTCTATATAAGCGACCTCATTAGTTACAATGAAGCGCTTTATGCCGCTACATCGCCTGCGGATTTGAAAATCCTGCTTGATAATTACGATATAGAAAGACACACAGGCATCAAACGCGGCGGCGGTACGAAAAAACGCGTCAATTTTGACGATGAAGACGAAGTGAGCGAGAATGTAACCGTAGATTTAGACGACGATGACATTTTATCGTTAAAGCGGTAACTTAGCTGTTTTTTATATAAAGTTAGCTAAAATCACGCTCTTATTTTTTTAAAAGGACAATTTTATGTTAGAAGGCATACTAAGAGAGAGTATCGACAACAAGTCGCTAAAAACGCTTAGACGAGATGGTTATCTGATTGCCAATATTTATGCGAAAGGTTTTCAAAACGTACATGCGGCGTTCAAAGAGAACGAGTTTATCAAGGTAGTTCGCAAAAAAGAAGGGCTTATTTTTCCTGTAAAAGTCGGCGAGAATGTATATAATGTAGTTATACAGGAGTACCAAAGAGAGCCTGTTACAAATAGAATTTTGCACGTTGATTTGAAAGTAGCGCTTCCAAACGTCGTTACAAGATACATGGTTCCCGTAGTTACAAAAGGCGTTGCTAAGGGACTCAAAGATAAAGGCGTTTTGGTCATCTCAAAAAGAAGACTTGGCGTAAAGTGTACGGCTGAGAATCTTCCAAACGCTTTTGAGCTTGACGTAAGCGACCTTGGCATCGGTGATTCGCTGCTCGTAAGAGATATTAAAGCAAGCGCAGACGTAAAAATAGCAGAGGCGGATAGAGTCGCCGTTGTAGGCGTTATAAAAGCGCAATAACAAACATATGTTTTTATTTGTAGGTCTTGGAAATCCTACCGAGAGTTACGCAAATACAAGACACAATATAGGCTTCAAAGCGATAGACGCATTGAAAGTTCGCTTTGGAGCCTCTTATATTTCAAAACCCCAATTTTTCGGCGATTTGTACAAATCTCAAAACGCCCTTTTTCTAAAACCCATGACATACATGAATAACTCTGGTAAAAGCGTTGCCGCCGTTGCCAATTTTTATAAACCTGAAGAGTTGGTAGTCATCCATGACGATATAGCCATACCGTTTGGCAGCGTGCGCATTAAGCGCGGCGGTTCAAGCGGCGGACACAACGGATTAAAATCGATAGATTCGTCTATCTCGCCCGAATACATAAGAGTGCGTTTGGGCGTGGGCGCGCCAAAACCCATGCAAGATACCGTAAGTTTTGTATTATCAAACTTTTCGAAAGATGAGAGCGAGTGCGTTTTGAAGCTTGTGGATTATGCGGCGCTTATCTGTGAAGAGCTGCTTAGTAAAAATCTTGATGAGGTAAGTCAGCAATACACTTCCAAAAAAGGAATCTGCGCCGAAAATGGTTAAAATATATCAGCGTTACATCACATTTTTATATCTGAAAAACTTTTTTATTATATTTTGCTCGTTAGAGTTTTTTTATGTTGGCGTTGATTTTATCACGAATTTAAATAAACTTCCGGATTCCGCTAACTTACAGCTTTTATACGCTCTGTTTAACTTCATGAGCGCAGTCAATTATACGCTGCCTTTATCTATAGTATTTGCGATGATAGTAGCCAAATTTTCGATGATCCGCTCCAATGAGCTTGTCAGCATGTACGCTGTGGGTATCACGAAAAATGCGCTGATTTTGCCTATATTTGTTACTGCGATGGTTTTGACATTCATCTATATCGCGCTTAATTTTTCATCATTTTCGTATGCGTACGAATACAAAAGCAATATCTTAAAATACAACCAAATCATCTCCACATCTTCGGATCTGTTCTTAAAATACGAGGGCAAATATGTCTATTTCGGCGAACTCAATCCTTATAAACAAGAGGTTACGAAAGTCAAGATTTTTGATATCAAAGATAATGAACTCCAAGAGGTCATAAGCGCGCAAAAAGGCGTTTTTATCGACAACGCATGGATGTTGGAAAATGTCGAGATAATAAAAAAATCCAAAATAGACGAAAATCTAAGCGTTAAACTTGAGAGCGTCAAACTGCCGTATATGACGGCTTTGGAAAAGTTTCGCCCCAAAATCATCGAAAATGCGCATCTTGGTCAATCCACGCTCTCTATACCTGACGCCGTCGATGCGATAATATTTTTCGGCGAACAAGGTATCAATGTGGACTCCATCAAAACAAATCTCTACTTGATAATATTTTTTCCGTTTTTTGCGCCGCTTATCGTTGTGATTTTCTACTACTATCTGCCGTTGTCGGGAAGGTTTTTCAACCTCGCGCTGATGAGTTTTATATTTGTTTTTATCGCTATCGTCGGATGGGGAGTGCTTTTTGTTTTGGGTAAATTTGCCTCAAACGGCGTTATAACGGCAGAAGTTTCCATACTTTTGCCAATCGTGATTTTGGGACTTTTGGCATTCGTCTTATACCGCAAAAACCGCTGACATGAAGATGTGAAGCTCTGTTACAATAACGTTTTGGTTAAATATAATTAATTTTAACAAGCTTTATGCAGCTTTTTGGTAAAATATTGTCTATTTTTTTAACCAAGGTATCTTATGGACTTTACGAAACTGGCGCGTAAATATCAAACGCCTTTGTATGTATATGATTTTGATTATATCCGCGAAAGATTTGACTCCGTAAAAGAGGCTTTTCGCGCGCGTAAATCGCTCGTCTGTTATGCCCTCAAAGCAAACTCAAATTTAAGCGTTTTGAAACATTTAGCCACGCTTGGAGCAGGGTGCGATTGCGTATCCGCAGGCGAGGTTAAAAGAGCGCTGCTGGCGGGAGTTGCAAAATATAAGATTATCTTTAGCGGCGTAGGTAAAGATGACGGCGAGATAGAGTTCGCGCTGAAAGAAGATATTTTGATGCTGAATATCGAGAGTGAAGCGGAGTTAAAAAGAGTTGAAAAAATAGCCGAAAACTTAAAAGTAACCGCAAGGATAAGCATACGCGTCAATCCCGATGTGGACGCTAAAACTCACCCATATATTTCCACGGGACTTAAAAAAAATAAATTTGGCGTAGATATCAATACGGCAAAAAAACTCTACATTTATTGCAAAAATTCACCGTTTTTAGAACCCATAGGCATACATTGCCACATAGGAAGCCAGATACTTGATATAGCGCCGTACCGCGATGCGACTGCCGTGACGGCCGAGCTTTTAAGAAGCCTAAAGGCGCTTGAGATAGATATCAAATTTTTCGATGTCGGCGGCGGGGTTGGCATTCGCTACAAAGATGAAGTTACTATCGAGCCTTATAATTTTGCGCAGGCAGTGTTGGCAAATCTATCTGGAACGGACGTAACTATAGTGTGCGAACTTGGGCGGTTTTTGGTCGGCAACAGCGGATATCTGCTCACAAAAGTTTTGTATGAAAAGCATAACGGCGAGAGACGATTTGTTATTGTGGATGCAGCCATGAATGATTTAATCAGACCAAGCTTATATGACGCTTATCATGAGATAGAAGCGGTAGATAAAAACGGCGGCGGTACTTTAGCCGACGTTGTGGGGCCTATTTGCGAGAGCGGAGATTTTTTGGCAAAGGACGTAATACTGCCGCCGCTTGAACACGGCGATTTGCTGGTGGTAAAGAGTGCGGGAGCTTACGGTTTTAGCATGAGCAGCAACTATAACTCGCGTTTGCGCGCTGCCGAAGTGGCGGTGGAGAGCGGCAAAGAGCGTTTGATACGAAGACGTGAAGAGTTTGAGGATTTGGTAAGGCTGGAGACGGAGTATTTGGAGGGCGCAGATGAAGAGAATCGCTGAATGCAGACGAGAGATAGACAGGATAGACGATAAGATTTTAGAACTTTTAAATGAGCGCATGAATTTTGTCAAAGAGATAGGAGTGCTTAAACACTCCGAAAGTCAGCCTATCTATCGTCCCGAGCGCGAAAAAGAGATACTTGACAGATTGAAACGCCAAAGCAGCGGACTTGTAAAAGGTGGAGCGATAGAGGCTATATACTCGGAAGTTTTTGCCGTAAGCCGCAATATAGAATTTCCCGAAAAAATAGCTTTTTTAGGGCCTGAAGGAACGTATTCGCATCAAGCCGCCCAGAAAAGATTTGGCGCGCAGGGGACGTATCTGGCGCTAAATTCTATCGAAGCCGTGTTTGAAGTGCTGTACAACAAAGAGGCAAAATACGGCGTTGTACCGATAGAAAACAATACCGAAGGGGCTGTTGGTATCACGCTTGATTGTTTGGGCAAATATCAGGATATCAAAATAGTAGCCGAACTGTACATGGATATCCATCACTCATTTGCGACGTTTGCCGAAGACGTTAAAGACGTGAAGCGTATATATTCGCATCCGCAAGGTTATAATCAATGCAGGCAGTTTTTGGAAACGCACATGTTAAACGGCGCGGAGTTCATACCTGCCAAATCAACCGCTCAAGCGGCGTATATGGCAAGCGTAGAAAAAGATTCGGCGGCTATCTGCTCGCACATAGCGGCGAAGCTTTATAATGTTCCGATACTTTTTGAGAAGATAGAGGACAATCTGGCAAACAGAACGCGTTTTGTTATTTTGAGCGATTTTAAAAACGCCAAAGGAACGAAAAATAAAACCTCCGTTTTGGCTAAGACGCAGGATAAACCTGGCGGTCTTTTGTCGCTGTTGGAAATATTTAAAAACGCCAATGTAAACCTTACGAAGTTAGAGTCGCGGCCTACCAGAGGCAGAGATTTTAAAAGGGTGTTTTACCTTGATTTTGAGGGGCATATTGACGATGAAAATATACAAAGCGTACTTAACGGCAGCGGCAAAATATATGATATTATATGGCTTGGAAGCTATATTTTTGAAGGATAAAAATGATATTTAACAAGACTTTAGACAGTTTGAGTAACTACGAGGCGGGCAAGCCTATAGAACTTGTGGTGCGCGAGTACGGCGTAAATGCGGGCGATGTTATAAAAGTGGCGAGTAATGAAAATCCATACGGATGCAGCAAAAGAGTGATTGAGGCAGTCAGTGCGGAGATTTCAAAGATGAACCTTTATCCTGACGACAGCATGTACGAATTAAAAGAGGCGTTGGCGAAAAAATACGGCGTCCAAAGCCACAATATCATCATTGGCTCGGGAAGCGACCAGATTATAGAGTTTTCTTTGTTTGCCAAAGCCAATCCGTCAAATAAAATCATGATGGCAAAAACTACCTTTGCCATGTATGAGATATACGGCAAAAGAACTGGTGCGGGTATCCTCAAAACTCCTTCAGGCGAACATAATTTGCAAGAGTTTATCGATATTTATAAGGCAAATGAGAATGTAGCAGTAGTTTTTTTATGCCTGCCCAATAACCCTCTTGGCGAATGTCTTGACAAAGAAGAGGTTTTTAGGTTTTTGAAAGAGATTTCGCCCGATACGCTTGCCGTGATAGACGGCGCTTATCAGGAGTTCGCGGCGTATAAAGACGAAAACAAAAAGATTGACCCCAAAGAGCTTATAGAGACTTTCCCCAACGCTATATATTTGGGAACATTTTCAAAAGCGTACGGACTTGGCGGCATGCGCACGGGATACGGTGTGGGCGACGCTAAAGTTATAAGCGCGCTTTCTAAGCTGCGCTCGCCGTTTAATATCACGACTTTGAGCTTAAAAGCGGCGATAGAGGCTTTAAAAGATGAAGAGTTTATCAAAATGACTGTTTCTAAAAATTTCGAACAGATGAGCCGCTACGAAGAGTTTGCAGACAAGCTTGGTCTGGAATTTATCAAAAGTTATACAAATTTCATAACTTATAAATTCGGCGCAGACAAAAACTCTTCCGATATTTGCGAGAAATTGATGAAACGCGGTATTATCATAAGGGATTTGAGAAGTTACGGCATGAACGCCGCGCGTATTACGATAGGAACGCAAGCGCAGAACGATAAGATATTGCAGCATTTGAAAGCTGTATATTAAAGGATAGCAGAAGAGTGAATGTAAAAGAACTCGGATTTGAAGAACTGGAGAACCTCTGTAGTAAAATACGCTCCAAAATTGTCGAAGTAGTCAGCTGCAACGGCGGACATCTCAGCTCAAATATGGGCGCAGTGGAGTTGATAGTCGCTATGCACTATGTATTTGACGTCGAAAACGACCCTTTTATATTTGACGTAAGCCACCAATCTTATGCGCATAAACTCTTAACTAACAGATGGGATAGATTTGACACGCTGCGCCGAAAAGACGGCATAAGCGGCTACACAAAACCTTCCGAATCCCCATACGACTATTTTGTAGCGGGACACAGCTCCACATCTTTGTCTTTAGCTTTGGGCGCGGCTAAAGCTATACGCTTGAAAAAAGAAGAGGGCAAACGCATACCAGTAGCTTTGATAGGCGATGGGGCTATGAGCGCTGGGATTGCGTACGAAGCGTTAAATGAATTAGGCGATAGAAAATATCCTGTCGTTATCATTTTGAACGATAATGAGATGAGTATCTCAAAGCCTATAGGCGCCATCAGCAAATATCTTTCGCAAATGATGGCTGGGCGGTTTTACCAAAAATTTAAACGCAAAGTCGAGCAAGTTCTTGATTATCTGCCAGAATCCGCCACGTATATGGCAAAAAGATTTGAAGACGGTTTTAAACTCATAACTCCGGGCATGCTTTTTGAAGAGCTTGGATTGGAGTATATCGGACCTGTGGACGGGCATAATTTACATGCGCTTGTGCAGACGTTTTTGACAGCCAAAACGCTTGGTAAGCCAGCTATCGTGCATGCGCAGACAGTCAAGGGCAAGGGATATATAAAAGCCGAAGGGCAGTTTGAAAAATGGCACGGAGTAGCGCCGTTTAATATCGAAAGCGGCGAACCTGTTAAAAGTGACAAAACCAAAAAGAGCGCTACCGCGCTTTTCAGCGATGCGCTTTTAGAGTTAGCAACAAAACATGAAGAGGTTGTCGGCGTTACGGCGGCTATGCCAAGCGGTACGGGCTTAAACAGACTTATAGCCGAATTTCCCGAGCGTTTTTGGGATGTGGCAATCGCCGAACAGCATGCCGTAACATCCATGTGCGCGATGGCAAAAGAGGGATTTAAACCGTTTGTAGCGATATATTCTACATTTTTACAGCGCGCTTACGACCAGATTATCCATGATGCGGCGATAATGAATCTTGGCGTAGTTTTTGCGATAGACAGAGCGGGCATTGTCGGCGAAGACGGCGAAACTCATCAAGGAACTTTTGATATATCATACCTGAACGCCATACCGAATATGACCATTTTCGCGCCGCGCGATGAGGTTGGCATGAGACATGCGGTGGAATTTGGATATTGTTATAAAGGTGTTTGCGCGTTTAGATATCCTAGAAACAGCTTTTTACCATGTGATGGTTTTGAATCCTCTTCGTTTGAGTATGCAAAAGGTGAAATCCTCAAAGAAGGCGAAGGCGAAAAACTCTTTATAGGTTTTGGAAACGGCGTTGGGCGCGCACTTGCATGCGTAAAACTTATAGATGAGGATATAAGCGTAGTCGATTTGAGGTTTGTCAAACCCTTAGACGAAGAGCTTTTGAAAAAAATGTCCGAAAAGTATAAAAAGTGGTATATTTTCAGCGACAGCGCCAAATGCGGCGGAGTCGGAGAAATATTATCGGGATTTTTAGCCCAACAACAAATAAACGGCGTAACGCTCACAAGTTTCGAGTATCCCGATATATTTATACAGCACGGCAGCATGACAGATGTTGAGGAGGCGCTTGAGCTTCTCCCTCATCAAATAGTAAAAAAAATTATAAAAAGCAAACCATAAAGAATTAGTTAAAAAAATAGTGTTGTTCTATAATACTTTTTGATATAAAATTGTAACGGAAAAATCACAAAGGAGAGTTGTTATGGATTTAACCCCATATCTGAGAGAGAGGCATCTTAAGGTAACACCACAAAGAATATCAATGCTTAAGACTCTGAATCGCCATATACATCCAAGCGTGGATGAGCTATATGAAGAGATGAAGAAGGATTTTCCCTTTATATCGCTCGCGACAGTGTATAAAAATTTGAATATTCTAAAAGAGACAGGTATAGTTTTTGAGATAAACACACACACAGGCAAACCAAAACTTGATATACGCACGCATCCTCATGCGCATGTTTTATGCAAAAAATGCGGCGCGCTTTTTGATGTGGATTTTACAGACAGCGCATACGAATACGAAAAAGAGCTTGGGAAAAAGGTTGTTGGGAAAGTAATCAAATTTGATGTTACTATCACGGTAGATTCTTGCGAAAATTGTAAATAGTTAGGGTATTGTTAAGCTTTTAGGGTGTTGGAGTTACGGAAGCTACTTTTCATATACATTTAAAAAAGTTTATGCAATAATATTGCATAACAGTTATAAGGGTTATATTATGAAAGAGCAGGCGCAGATTAACAGGAAAAATCCTACGGCATTTTTATTTGTCGTGGATCAGTCGCTTTCTATGGGGTATGTGATGCCGTCGGTCAATAAACCAAAAGCCAAACATGTAGCGGATGTCATAAATAGAACAATCCTCAATCTAATAGACCTTTGTAACAAAGCAGACGGTATTAGGGATTATTTTTATCTGGGTATCATCGCGTATAACGGCAAGGGCGCCAGAAATGCGCTGTTTGACGAACCAAATAGAGATATCTTGAACTCTATATCGCAAGTTGCGGGTAATGTAAAAAAGATAGAGCATGCAGTCGAGAAAGTGGATAACGGTCTTGGCGAAATAGTAGAAAAACGCATAGAGTTTCCGATATGGATGGAAGCCGACGCAGACGGTGAAACGCCTATGTGCGAAGCTTTTGAATTAGCCAAAAAAACGCTTGAAGAGTGGTGTAGAAAAAACCCTAACTCTTATCCTCCCACACTTATACATATCACAGACGGCGACTCTACAGACGGCAATCCCGAAGAGATAGCCGAAGATATCAAAAATCTCTGTACGCTTTACGGCAACGCATTTATCTTCAATCTGCACGTAAGTTCGTTTGACGCCAATACCATAGAGTACCCTTTCAGCGACAGCAATATCACGGATGAGTACACAAAAATGCTATTTAATATGTCAAGTATATTTCCCGAACATTTGATAGGTAAAGCGAACGATAGAGGATATAGAGTTGTAAGTAATTCAAGAGGTTTTATATTCAACGCCGACGCCGTTGACGTTGTGAATTTTCTCGAAATAGGTACGCTGCCGACAAATCCGTTCAAAAAACGATAAGGTACATTCATGGAGCTACTGTTTTGCGGCTCAATACCAAAAGACGAAGGCAAGCCTTACGAAAATGAGGATTACTACAATATAGGCATTGCGGGACAGAATGTGCGCATAGCTATCAGCGACGGCGCGACTGTTTCGTATGACTCAAAAAATTGGGCAAAAAGCTTAGCCGACTATTTTGTACAAAAAGGCGTCATCTCAGATAAAAATATGAATACGCTTATCAAGTCCTACTACGCGGGATGTGCTGCCAGATTTGATTTTAAAAATTTGACACTGTTCCAGCGAAGAGGGTTTAGATTTGGCAGTTATGCGACGATACTTGGCGTGGAATACAATTTCAATTCGAATTTAATACAGCTTGTAGGCGTCGGAGACAGCGTTGCGGTTTTGCTTGATAACTATGCTTTTGTGGACTCCTTTCCTTACTCCTTTGCGAGTGAATTTAGAAAAAACCCGAAACTTTTGAGCGCAAGAAAGAAGCATAATTACTTTTTTTTACACTCAACGGAGCGCGATAAATTTTATAGGTCATGGGAACTTTCATCTACTAATCAACCTATATTGCTTTGTATGACGGATGCGCTCGGGGAGTGGGCGTTTAGAAATTATGAGGACGGTAATGCAAGTGTTTGGAGAGAGCTTGCCGCTATAATCAGCGTGAAGGATTTTAAAAAATTTATTCATGAAAAGCGCGCTGACAAAGTCATGAAAACAGATGACACCACGCTCATTTGCATGAGATTTTAAAGGATAAAAATGTCTCCTAGTTACCCAAATTCTAATGAATACCGAGCGGCTTTTCAGCACGTAAGAGAGAGTTTGACCGATCCTATCTTGAAAGAGGGTATTGTTAAGACAAATCTACTCGGACCGCAGGTATTTAGCGGCAACTTCGCCTACGCGTACGAGATTACTTCTCAATACCGCATAAAATACGCCGTGCGCTGCTTCAGGTATCCATCAAGAGACCGCGAACAGCGTTATGTGGCTATATCGAAATTTTTAAAACAGCTAAAATCATACTATTTTGTTGACTTTGAATACCAATCCGACGGCATTACCGTAGGCGGCATCAAATATCCTATCGTGAAAATGGCATGGGTGGACGGCGTTTTACTCGGGCAGTTTATAGCGGAGAATTACTCCAACAGACGCAGACTCAAAAACCTCATAACTTCGCTTATCGCGCTTGCGAGATTTATCGAACACAGCGGCTTTGCGCACGGAGATATACAGCCTGGCAATATCATAGTCAATAACGACGGCAAGGATTTGAAACTTATAGATTACGACGGCATATATGTCAAAGATATCAAAGAGCTTGGCAACTGCGAATGCGGTACGCCGAATTTTCAGCATCCCCAAAGAGACAACGCATGGAGTACAAAGCTTGACAGATTTTCATTTATCTGTCTATACGTTGCTCTGAACGCGCTCATAGAACAATACTCTTTGTGGGAAGAGTTATCGTGCGACGAAGAGTCTATACTTTTTGTCTCATCCGACTATGAAGATACGAAAAATTCAAAGGCTTTTCATAAATTAATGCAGATTGAAAACATGAAAGAGGATGTGCAAAAATTCAAAAGAATCTGCGAAGCTCCATTTTATAAAATCCCTTCACTTGACGATTTTATCGCAGGCCATAATATCCCCAACTACTACCATACGAGTAAATTCGTATATTTTGCAAGCGCGGTCATCATACTTATCGCAGGCGTGGTTTTTTGCTTGGAGAAAGGATATACGCTTGATGATATATACCAAAAAATCATCATGAAAGACCAAGGCGCGCAAGAGGTCGATGAACAGCAGAAAAAAGCGGCGGTAAATCTGCGTAATGTGCGGGATTACGCCGATACAATCAAACATCTTAACGACTTGCATGCGCAGCTTCCAAACGATAATGATATAAGGCTTTTGTCTGCCGTGACGTACGCCATAAGCGGTTATGACGACGCCATACTTTCGATGCTTATAGCGCCGTTGGACAAGATGGAAGACGCCAGACTTCATTTTGCTTTGGCGGCTCTTCATTGGCGCAAAAATGACATACAAAATGCGAAATATTTTATAGATTTGACGAACAATAACCATCACATGGACAGTACGCTTAAAAAACTCTCAAACTCATTTGCAAATATCATAAATACGCAGTTAAATGTCTATAATCGCCACAAAGACGCCTTTGAAGGCAACGGCGGCGATACGTTTGCCAAAGCGATGGTTTTGTGGGAAAATAATCATGCGCTCAAAGAGCATTTTGAAGAGATATATGCGAACGGATTTATCGGCTTTTCTAACGAATACGAGTTTGATATCGAGCGCAAATCATTTGCGGAGTGGTTTGACTCTTATGCGAGCTATAACATGGGCAAAGGGTTAAATTCGCTTATAAAATTATACGAACAGCACCCCAAAAACACGCAGCTTTTGTATTTGATAACGACCAGTATCGCAAATATTCACATAGAGGGCAGCGAAGGCAGATGCTATTTTCGCCGCGACAAATATCTGAAAATTGTTAAAGAATTTGGCGAAGAGTCGTTGATGCTTAGTGCTAAAAAAGCTATAGATTTTGCCAAAGAGTTAGTTGAATTGCCGTTTTCGCAGGCTAAGAGCTATTATGCGCTTTCACTTGCGTATTACGCAAACGGCGAACTTGATATAGCTCTTGGTATCGCAAATATCGCCAAATCAAAATTGACAGATGAAGATTCGCACGAGATACAAGAAAACATCGCGTCTTTGTTGACTCATATAAACGAAAGTACGGAATGCAGGCTGAATACGGCTCATTCATGAAAGATTTGATAAAGGCTGCTAAAAACGGCAGGTTATGAAAAGATTGGAACGGTCTCATTGCTCTAAAGTTTTAAGCATTGTAAGTGGTGGTGGGGCGGCGTGAACCATCCACTTGTCGTTTCACGGAGCGGCAGCATACAATCTACATTCAATCCATTCTTGATTGGTTGATTATGGCAGATTTTCGCCGTCAAAATAGCTATTTATCATAGTTTTTTACTCAAAGATTAAACAGTTGCGAGCAGAAAAATATAAATAGATGGCATGAACTGCCTGCTTATCATCTCATAAAGCAGTAGCATATATGATATCTATAATTTAATCCGTATCTTGGTTGATTCATAAGATTGTGACATATTTTGCCGTTCTAAAATCTCAAAAACCGTAAGCGGAAATAAAGCAATAAAAAAAGCGCAAACTGTCAACTTGTCGTTTCATAGGGCGGTAGCCATACAATCTACATTCAATCCACTCTTAGCTGGTTGATTACTTTCGCTGTTCCAAAAAGTTTTAAAACCGCAAACAAAAGCAAAGCAAATAAGGGCGGCGCGGAACCGCCCTTATTACTATTTCATGGATATATAGCTATTTAGCGCGCCGATGTAAGCTTGAGCAGTGGCGTACATAGTATCCACGTTTAAGCCGTGCCCGATGATAGGTTTATTGTTATCAAAAGCCACTTTTACGATGACTTTAGCAAGTGCGTCTTTTCCTTGACTTACGGCGTCAACTTTGTAGTCTTTAAGTTCCCCGCTGACTTTGCAGACTCTATCTATCACTTTAAACACAGCGTCCATGGTGCCGTTTCCGATAGCGGCGTCAGTGATGAGAGTATCTTTGTGCTTTATCGTGATTGCGGCGTTTGGCACGCCTCCGGGATTGCAGTCGCTTAATTGTAATGTAACAAGCTCGAACACTTGAGGTATTTTCGTAATCTCTTCGGCGACCAACGCTCTGATATCGTCGTCAAAAATCTCTTTTTTCTGATCGGCTAAAATTTTGAATTTTTCAAACGCTTCGTTTATCTCTTCGTCTTTTAGCGTGTATCCCAACGTCTGCAA
>JAITEH010000010.1 GCA_031282125.1 Campylobacteraceae bacterium | reverse complement strand
GACGTTGTGTACGGAAAAGACAAATCATTTGAGCATTTCTTGACATACATAAATTAAAAAAGGAAAGATATGCCGGCAGATTTAAACGACTATTTCAAAAAACGAGGCAACAGCGGCGGAAGCGACAATAACAACAATGCAGGCGGAGGAAATAATATTAACTTCAAAATGCCACAGTTTGACAATAAAAAAGCTATGCCGATTTATATAGCGGCAGCGTTGATAGTAATTCTGATTTTGTTAAAACCTTTTACGATTATAGACAGCGGCGAAGTGGGCATAAAAGTAACGACAGGTATCTATTCGCCCGAACCGTTGGAGCCTGGTCTGCACTTTTTTGTGCCTGTTATCCAAAAGATTATCGTTGTTGACGCAAAAGTTAGAATGATGAGTTATACGTCAACCGAACAGCTTGGAAGTATCAGCGATATACAAAAAACGATAGGCACAAATACTCTATCCGTATCTTCGGTTATTGCGCAGGAGTCTATTTCGGTTAAAGACGCGAGGGGATTAGATTTTCATATAGATCTTGCCGTTTTATATCAATTAAATCGTTTGCAAGTTCCGAATACAATGTCCATTTGGGGATTAAACTGGGAAAATAAGATAATAGACCCTACCGTGCGCGAAGTTGTACGCGAAGTAGCAGGCAGATATAACGCAGAAGATATTCCTCAAAAAAGAAGCGAATTTGCCGAAGCTATTAAAGAAGATATTATAAAAAGCATAAATGCACAGGAGGGCAAACCTGTTATACTAAATACCGTTCAATTAAGAGAGATAATTTTGCCTGCGAAAATTAGAGAACAGATAGAGCAGGTACAAATCGCCCGTCAAGAAGCCGAAGTAACAAGAAATCAAGTAGCCAGAGCAAAACAAGAGGCTGAAAAACAGGTCGCTCTTGCCAAAGGTGAAGCGGACGCTATGAAGACAAGAGCACAGGGTACCGCAGACGCTATCAAGATAGAAGCCGATGCGAACGCTTACGCTAACTCGCAAATCAGCAGAAGTTTAACTGCACAGCTTTTACAGCTTCGCCAGATTGAAACGCAGGCGAAATTTAACGAAGCTTTGAAAGAAAATCGAGATGCGCAGATATTTTTAACTCCCGGCGGCGCAGTGCCGAATATCTGGGTTGATACAAAAGATAAACAAAGACAATCAAGTATAGGACAATGAACAATATACAAATAGATTGGGAGCGGATAAAACTGCTCCCCGTTATCGCGCAGGATTTCGAAAGCCGCGAAGTGTTGATGCTGGCTTTCATGAATGAAGAAGCGTATAATCTCACGCTTCAGACAAAATTTGCCCACTATTTTTCCCGAAGCAAACAACGCATTTGGAAAAAAGGTGAAACAAGCGGCAATACCCAAAGCGTAAAAGAGATTTTTTTAGATTGCGACAGCGACACGCTGCTTTTAAAGGTCGAACAAAAAGGCGCGGCATGTCACACGGGCAATAAAACATGCTTTTTCAAAAATATCCTGCTGCCAAAATCGCCGCAGATAAAAGCAGAGAATGTCCCGAACTACGACACTATAGACAAACTCTACCACACTATACAAGAGAGAAAATAGGCGCCCGCCGAGAGTTCTTACGTCGCAAAGCTTTTTGCAAAAGGCGATAATGCGTTTTTGAAAAAAGTCGTTGAAGAGGCTGGAGAATTCACATTTGCAGTGAAAGACAAAGATGAAAAAGAGATAATCTACGAAGGCGCTGACCTTATTTTTCACTTTCTTGTAGCGTTAGCAAGTCAAAATATCCACCCCGAACGTATAGAACAAGAGCTTAAAAGACGCATGGGAACAAGCGGGATAGAAGAGAAGAAAAACAGACCTTCGTAGAAGATTCTGCGGCTTTTAGTATCCCGCATATTTTAAATGTATAGTTTAGTAACAAAATGTCTTTTAGCGTAAAATACCTAAATAACGCTATTATTAATAATACCGATTCATTATTGTGTATGCTGGTAACTTTTGGTCTCTTTTTTTGCCCGACTATCTTAAGTATTTTTAAAAAATTTAATCCCTCCTTTTATAATGAAAATATCTCAACACAAGGAGAGGATTATGGAAAATAATCATAATATCTTGGAAGTTACGTCCAAACAGCCCGACCCGTCGGCTTTGGGTCTATTTGGTTTGGCTATCGTTACTTTAGTGGCGTCAAGCGAAAAGTTGGGCTTAACTGACGGCGTTATCGGTATTTTGTCATGCGCACTGCTTTTGGGCGGATTTACTCAGCTAATCGCAGGCTTTTTGGATTATAAAAAGCAAAATGTTTTCGGCGGCTTGGCTTTCATGGGTTATGGTATGTTTTGGATAACGATAGCTCTTACATGGTGGCTTATAGCTCAAGGATATGAGGGCGATTTCACCAAACAGCTCGGGTTTTTCTATCTTGGCTATCTGATTTTTACCATATACATGACGATAGGCGCGCGCATCACAAACAGGGCGCTTTTTTGCATATTTTTAGCTATTGACGTTCTGTTTATATCACTTGTGTGTTACAGCTTTGGCATAGAGTTTATGAAACCCGTAGCAGGCGCGGCGGAACTTGTCATATCTTTGCTCTCGTTTTATGCCAGCGCGGCGAATGTTTTAAATATCCACATGCAAAAAGAGGTGCTGCCAATCGGAAAAATGAGCGCGTAA
>JAITEH010000007.1 GCA_031282125.1 Campylobacteraceae bacterium | reverse complement strand
TTGGAAAAATTATGAGATTATTTTGAGATTTTTAAAATCCCTCATTTTTTTGCCGATTGAATTGCGCAAAATCGCTTCAACCATAACAATTTTTATAGGGATATTCACTCCAAATTCGCTTTTTATCAATGTCTTTAAATCTTTTGCGAGCGTTTTTTTGCCTTCTATATAAACGACCAAACCCTCGTCTTTAAGCACATTTTCTCTGTTTTTCACGACATCTGCCAAGGCTGATTTAACATTTTCGTGTTTTTCTATGCTATTTTCGATTTGAATGGTGGAAAATCTCTTGCCGCCGATTTTTATGATATTTGACTGCCTGCCTTTCAGCTCAAATTTCTCTCCAACAAATTCAACCTCATCAAATGTTTTTATCTCCCCGTTGAGATATTTGAATTCGCCCTCATACGCCGTGTCGCTCACCCAAGGAGAACTCACATGCAAACATCCGTCCTTAGCTTTTGTGCAGACAACTCCGTCCAAAGGCTGCCAAAGCGTATCCGCATTTTTACGATAAGCTATGCCGCCCGTTTCGGTAGAGCCGTAAAGCTGAATGATATTTGCGTTAAATCTCTCGCAAAACTCTTTTGAAGCCTCTTTGGATAAAGGCGCGGTAGAACTCACAAACAAAGCTCCGCCAAAATCATAACTCTCATGCGTCTGTAAAAATGCGTTTATATACAGAGGAGTTGTCGCGACAAGCGTATTTTTGTCTATCAAAGCAGCCAAATCCGCAGGCAAAAACCTCTCTCTAAACCACAAATCTATATTCATTTTTTTAGCCAAATTCAGCATTAAAATCCCATAAATATGTATAAAAGGTACGCTGGCTACCATTTTTGAGATATTGTAGGAGTGTGTGAATCGCTCCAGTACGGCTATTTCGCTTTCAATATGCTTTTTGGTTTTAAACACGCCCGAGGGCATTCCCGTTGTGCCCGACGTGAACAGCATAACATCATACGGCACGTTAGAAAATATCTCTTCTTTGGAGCCTGGCTTTAAAACAGGAAGCTTCAACTCTTCTTTCAATTTTTCACTTAAACTTTTATGCGACGCGTCATATAAAATCGCCTTTGCTCCCGAACCAAGCGCCTTAAAAATCCATATCGCGCTTTCAAATTTATCGCGCGCTTCAACTAAACCGCTTGCATTTTTCAAGCTTTCATCTTTACAGTTTTGCTCGGTTACTTCATAAATTTTTCGTGTGAAATCTTCATTTTCAGCTATAAGTTTCATCTTTTGCCTTATTAAAATATAATAATATCATTACTGTAAAAGCCGCGCAAAGCGCAGTTATTCCAATCGCCTGCAAAGCCAAAATAGAACTAAACGCCAGCACCCCAAAACCTGCTATCGTGCTTAAAAGCGAATAATAAATGGCTTCGTTGGTGCGCTCATTAGCCAAACAGACGCTATATATGCCGTAATCCACGCTTATGGCAAGCACAATAACCAGCATAAATATATGCAGTACGTTCATCGGTATAAAAATAAATATCAAAGAGCACGCGCCCAAAGGCGTCAGCACAAAACTAAACGCGCGCGCAAAATCTTTTTTGGCGCAGAGCATTATGACAAAAACTATCAAAAATGCCGCAAATATGGCAACAATTATCAACTCTTTTGCCACATTTTGCAACTCTTTTTGAAACAGCGTTACGGAATCTATGAGCGTAAAATCCTTTTCGTTCGATAAATCGGCGCTGTTTTTGTCATAAAAACCGACGGCATATATTTTATCTTCTAATTTCATGATTTTTAAAATATTGTCATTTAAAAATTCATCTTCATAAACAGGCAAAGGCAGAGTCAGCATCTCATCGCTGTAAGCGTTGCGAAAAAAATCTTTTTTAAACCCGAGTTTATCCGCATAAAAAGCTATATTTTCACGTAAATGCGCGAAATCTAATCCATTTAACTCGTTATATCTTGCCTCATACTCTTTTTGCGACAACAATAAAGACGCGGGCGCAAATCCGTCTTTTAAAGTTTTGGATTTTTCTATCAATTCATCAAGCGTATCTGCCGATATTAAAATCGCCGTTTGGTTGTTGAAGCTTTTGGAAAGCAGCTCTTGTTTTTGCTCTAAAGCGTCGTTTTTTACATTTAAAGATTTGATATCAAAGTTAACTCTCACCCAAAAAAATGAAGATAAAATAATAAAAATACTGCAAATACAAAGGAGTGTCGGCGGCAGTAAACTCTTGGTTTTTAGCTTAAATCCTCTCGCGCTAACATCGCCAAATCCAAGATGCGGATACACAAACGCAAAGCATAGATAAGCAAACAACAAAGACATTGCCGCTGTTACGGCGATTTGGGAAATGAGCGTAAAGTTCACAAATCCAAGCGCCAAAAAAGTGATAAAGGTCGTCGCAAATCCGTAAAATACAGGCTTGGAAAATCCTTTTTTGCTTCCGTACATATCGTGCAAATAATAATGAAACATGTAATCTATAGATATTGTGCTGACTGCCGCGCTGAAAATCAAAGAAAAGATAGATATTTCGCGCCAAATTATCGCCGCTATTAATTGTGCAAATGCCGCAGAACTTAAAAGCGTCAGACATGAAAAGATGAAAAGCGACGGTTTTCTAAGCCAATATATATATAAAAGCCCCAAGATTACTGCGCTTAGTCCCAGTATAAATTTAGCCTGCGATTTAAAAGCTCTTGAGTTTTCCACTTGATAAAAAAACGGTGAAAAAAGATAGGCTTCTTTGGCTATCTCATGAAGTTTGTCGTAATACTCTTCGTACTCTTGCGGCGTTATATTGAGCCTGAAGGCAAATGTATGACTAAAACCATCTATATTTGGGGCTGTAATATGATTTTTGCGCGGTGAAAAAAGCGAAAGCGGGTCGTTTTTATTGACTGTAAACCCAAATCCGTTCAGCAAATCGTTTTTAAGATTTGAAAGTTTTTCATAAACTTCGCCCTCATTTGGCAAAGATGTCGGCATATCCTGCATGTAGAATAGATATTTGCTTGTAAAATCGCCTATTTTTGATGAGGACAGACGTATATCTTCGTATTTTTCAAGCATTGATATTTTTTGTACTATTTCGTCAAACTGCGTTCCGTTCGCCGCCAAAACCACCTCTTGCGATTTGTTTATTTTCTCATAAATCAAAAGGGCTTTTTTGGATTCGCTTTCGGGCAAAAGCGTGTAAAACGAGACGGATATGCGCTCTTGTATATCAAAAAATACAATCAACAGCAAAAGCAGAACAAAAACTGCGGCAATACTACCTTTTTTCAACCACATCTATAGTTATCCTGTCGCCGTTTTGAGAAAAAATTTCCAATTTTGTCACATTACCGTTTTTTACTTTATAAGTTAATATCGATATGGGATTTGATGAATTTATAGCTTCAAGCGTAGTTTCATCTTGTGATTTTTCGGTGATTTTGAAAAATGTTTTCAATCTCTCTTCACTGTTTTCAAAGATTGCTCTAAGGGCGGCAAACATATTGATTATATTTTGTTCTTCCCTTGCGTTTACTTGTACGTTTTCATCGGCATTTTTGATTGTTACATGAGAGTTTATCAGCATTATCTCTCTGTCGCCGTAATGTATTTTCGTGCTGTTGTCTGAGAAACTTATCCAGCCGTCTCTTGTTACTTTTTCATTCAAAGCGTCGATATAGCGCGTCTCTTTAAAATCTATCTTTACCTCTTCGGCGCATAAAACGCAGGCCAAAAATATTAGTACATATACCCTAATCAACTTTCATTCCTACTCTTTGTCTCCATATATAAACATGAAAAATCCCTGCCAAAACAAATACCGCATACCAGCCCACAGATACGTAAAAGGCCCAAATCCATTTTGACATAAAAATCAAAAAAAGTACATGCAAAAGCACATTGACCCAAGCTGCTGCCGTCCAAATTCTGATATTTGAGCTAATCTGCTCTATCGTTATCCCTTTTTTCTTCAGAAAACCAAAGCGGTTAAATCCGTTTTGTATCATGAACGGGGTTTTGTTTTTCATGCTAAGCAAAAAAGCCACCCCAATCGATATGGCAAGAGGAGTGAACTGCATCAATATCGTTTTGCCGAAAACAAGCGCGCTCAAAGAGATAATAAAATAGACCAGAGGGATAATCCACACAGGACTCTTCTCTTTATAATTTAAAATTATCAGCACGGCGCTCAAAATCAAAATAACAATGGAAGATATTTTGATGCTGAAACTATCCGTCAGCCATACTATCAAAGGACCGTAAATGAAAGAGAAGATAGTTAATATCAACGAATCATTCCGCCGCTTACATTTAATACCTCTCCGCTTATGTATTTGGCTTCAGATAGAAAAACAATCGCCTCCGCGACCTCTTCGGGCTCGCCGAAACGTCCAAGCGGAATAATCTTCTGGTAGCTTTTCTCATCTATATCTTTGGACATATTTGAGCGAATGATGCCAGGAGCCAAAGCATTAACGCGGATATTAAATCTCGCCAAATCAAGGCAAAGCGTTTTTGTAAAAGCGATGATAGCTCCCTTGCTTGCGGCATAATTTGCCTGTCCTAAATTGCCTATCAATCCCGATATGGAGACTATATTGACAATCGAGCCTTTTTTGTTTTTTATCATCTGCGGCAATAGAGCCTTTGTCACATAATAGGTGCCGTTTAGATTTGTATCTATGACGCTGCTCCACTGCTTGTCATCCATCCAAAATATATGTGCGTCGTTTGTTATCGCGGCATTATTTACCAAAACATCCACGCTTAAGTTTTCAAGCTCTTTTTTGATTGTCTCGTGGTCGCGCATGTCCCATTTAAGCAGTGAAGCGTTAAATCTCTCTTTCAACTCTTGGGCTTTTTGTTCGTTGTGGTGATAATGCAAAAAAAGCTCGTAGCCTTTATCAAAAAACGCTTTTGCTGCCGCTTCGCCTATCGCGCCAGTGGAGCCCGTGATAAGCACTCTCATGCCAATGCTCCGCTTTCGATTAATTCTACTATCTTGGCTATATCGCCGTCCATTCTTCTATCCTCTTCGAGTGACGGAACTTTCGCGCGTATCTTGTCGTGATTGGCATGCAAAAACGGCGACGTTTTATCTGCCCCTCTTATATCTGCCGCCTGCGCAAGTCCTATAAATGCGATACTTAGCATATTTTTTATATCGGGAAGCATTTTTGAAAAATCCAAAGCTGCGGTTGTCCCCATGCTGACTTTGTCTTGATTTAAAGACTCTGTCGGGCGCGAATGAATGGAGGCTGCGGTTGTATTTTTTACAACGTCCGCCGCAAGCGAACTTAACGTTATCTGCATTGCTTTGAAGCCGTGGAAAAAATTCTCTTTTTTGAGTTTTAGATTTTCACCAAGTCCTCTGTTGAATTTATGATCCACCAAAATAGCAAACTCTTTATCCAAAAGGTCTGCTAAGTTCGCAGCGCATATCTTCAAAGTATCCATAGCGTGCGCCACATATCCTCCGTAAAAGTTACCCGAAGTGTAAATCTTCTTGTTTTTGGCGTCTATCAGAGGGTTGTCATTGACAGAATTTATCTCTTCTTCGACCCATTTTTCAGATATATTAAGATTATCTCTTATAACGCCCAAAATCTGCGGCGCACATCTCATGGAGTACGTATCTTGAATATTTAAATTATTATCTGAGAAAAATTTCGCATATCTCTCGTCTCTGCCGTGCGTTAATTTCGAATCCTTAGTCTTTTGCAAAATACTTTCAGCACTTTTTACCTGTCCTTTGAACGGTTTGACTTCATGCACAAACTTTTCTAATGGAGTAATATCGCAGAGCAAAACCTCATACATGCCCGCCACAAAAGACTCCATGGAGTTTAGCAATATTTTAAATTCTTGCAGCGAAACAAGCGCTATTGCGCTCATTATAGTCGTGCCGTTCATGACCGCAAGCGCCTCTTTTGGCTTAAAAAGATACGGTTTTATGCCGAGTTTTTTATAAATATCGGCTGTATTTTGAAGTTTTCCTTCGTAGTAAGCTTCCCTCTCTCCCGCGATAACCGCCGCTATATATGACAAAGGGGTCAAATCGCCGCTCGCTCCGACAGAGCCTTGCGAAGGGATTGCAGGATATATTTTGTGTTTTAATAACAGCTCAAAACGCTCCAAAAGCTCATAAGATACCGCCGAATAGCCTTTTGAAAGCGATATAAGTCTTGCTGTGAGCGCATATCTTGATGTCTCTGCACTTAAGAGTTTGCCAACTCCACATCCGTGATACCTGTAAAGATTTTGCTGCAGCAAATCCGCCTCATTGGCTTCCAGATAGTTTTTACCGCTGTCGCCGTACCCTGTCGTAACGCCGTATATCGGTTTGCCGTCTTTTATCGTATCGGACAAAAATTTATGCGATGCGTCGATATGCTTCACAAAATTTTCTTCTTTGCTGATATATACATTCTGGGAATCTATAATACTTTCCAAACTCACATACGAGGAATCCACAACCAAATCGTTTTTAGCCAACTCTTTCTCCTTTGAAAATCAATGTACAAATTTTTTTATCTTCACGTGCAAATTCGGCGTAAATTTTATCCTCTTTTCGCGATGTATTAAGCGTCAAAACGTCATACGGTTTAGCAAAAGAGATAAATTTTGCTTTTACGATCTCTATAATGGCGATATTTAATGCGCTTTCGCAGATATGTAAAAACATAAATCCGGGCAGTATCGGATTGCCTGGAAAGTGCGCTTGAAATATAGAATGCGACTCGTCGTTTAAACGAATTTCGAAATTATCGCCGCCATTTAGTGATTTAATGCTGTAAAGATTTGTATCCATGGATAATTTTAACATGTATAAAATAAAAAACAGCCCTTGTATAATAATTTTTATAGATAAAATATTTTTATTAAGCTTTAGATACTGCGGCAGGATTCATTTAAATCCGATTTGCATTTATGCGCAGATATGTTTTGAATTGCAATTTATGTTGGTCTAACTGCCTGTTATCGTTTAACGATAAAATATTTGTCTATCTTGTTCAGTTTTCTCTTGCTTGTTATAATGTTTTTTATAGCGTTATACTTCTCTTCTTTTATAGGTTTAAAACCAAAAATTTCAGGACTTGGAATAAACATGTGCTTTTGTATTAACTGCGTGAACGCTATTGCATTATCGGGGTTTAATCCGCTTTTTTCATAATAATG
>JAITEH010000085.1 GCA_031282125.1 Campylobacteraceae bacterium | reverse complement strand
CTTTCGCCTTTGATAACCGTTCCTACGGCTGCTCTTGGCATTTACTCAAAGAAATATAAAACGCTTTCCGAGATTAAAGACGGCTCTTCCATCACCGTACCAAACGACGCTACAAATTTAGCGCGCGCATTAAGATATCTCCAAACAGTCGGACTCTTAAAGATTAAGCCCGAGATAGACGCCGCAAAAGCTTCAGAGAAAGATATAGCCGAGAATCCTAAAAAGCTCAAAATCAAACCTGTCGAAGCGGCTCAAATACCGCGCACTGTGGACGGCGTAGATGTGGCTGTCGCAAATGGAAATTACGCGATTTCCGCAGGTATCTACTCGACGGCAATCGATAGAGAGGTATTGTCTGAAGACTATATAAATGTTATCGCGGTGAGAACGGCTGATTTGGACGCGCAGTTCGTGAAAGATATCAAAGCCGTTGTCGAGTCCGACGCATTCATCAAAGTCGTCAATGATCCCAAGAAAATATATAAAGATTTCCAAAAACCGCAGTGGTTATTGGACAAGACCAAATAAAACACCCCTTTGCAGTAAAAATACGGCTTATGTAGCGTAAGCCGTAGAGAAGTTATTTTAAATTTCGGAGATTAGCAGTCATGGTAAATATTGAGCATGTAAGCGTTGAATTTAAAGGTAAAGACCACGCTTTTAAAGCCGTAAACGATGTCAGTTTGAGGATTAAAAAAGGGGAGATTTTCGGCATTGTGGGCACCAGCGGCGCAGGGAAAAGCACGCTTTTAAGGACTATAAATCTTTTGCAAAAACCAACTTCGGGCAATATATTTATAGATTCGGTGAATATCACAAATTTCACGGGAAGCGCTCTTAGGAGCGTGCGCCACAAAATAGGCATGATTTTCCAGCATTTCAATCTCATACACACAAAAACCGTATATGATAATATCGCTTTTCCTATGGCAATCTCAGGGCTGAAGCAAGAAGAGATAAAAAATAGGGTTTTAGAACTTGCGAAACTTGTGGGGCTGTCCGATAAAATCCGTTTTTATCCATCGCAGCTTTCGGGAGGTCAAAAACAAAGAGTGGGAATCGCGCGCGCTCTTGCAAATAAGCCGCGTATTTTGCTCTGCGACGAGCCTACTTCGGCGCTTGACTTGGAAACGACGAATTCTATTTTGGATCTTTTGAAAGATATCCATCAAAAAACCAAAATTACTACGGTTTTTATCACTCATGAGATGGACGTCATCAAAAAAATATGCACAAGAGTTGCCGTCATGGATAAAGGCGTAGTCGTAGAATCAGCGGACGCTTACGATATTTTCGCCTTGCCAAAACACCCTTTTACAAAAAAGCTCGTATCGCATACGCTAAATCTCGAACTGCCAAAGAGAGTTTTCAACGACGTCAAGGGAGTACTGCTAAAAATCATCTACAGCGGTGAAAAAGCGGAAGAGTCCATATTGTCGGATGTTATACGAAAATTTGGCGTTGATATCAATATCTTGCATGGAAAGATTGAGTATATCAACGAGATACCGCTTGGCATTCTCATCGTAAATATCAAAAACGAAAATGGTGCGAAGCTCGACAATATCATCAAACATTTAAAACAAAGAACGGCATCGGTGGAGGTGTTTCATGGATAATATACTATCTTTACTGCCCGATTTATCGACGGCATTTTGGGAGACGTTCCAGATGGTCGGCATATCTTTTGCTTTGTCTATTGTCTTGGGCATTCCTTTGGGGCTGTTTTTGTTCATCACGGACAAAGGGCTGTTCTTTGAAAACAAGATTTTGCATCTTATCAGCGGGTTTTTGATAAACGTCATACGCTCTATACCATATATCATTTTGATGGTTTTATTGCTCCCGCTTTCGCAGGCTCTTATAGGAACTACCATAGGCCCGATAGCGGCATCCATCTCGCTATCCGTAGCCGCTGTGGCATTTTACGCAAGACTTGTGGAGTCTTCTTTGTGCGAAGTAGATAAAGGCGTTATAGAAGCTGCTACGGCATACGGCGCAACGCCGTTTCAGATAGTAAAAAACGTATTGCTTGCCGAAGCGTTCCCAGGACTCATCCGAGGCTTGACGGTTACTGGTATAAGTCTTATAGGGTATTCGGCTATGGCGGGTATCATAGGCGGCGGAGGCGTGGGGGATTTGGCTATAAGATTTGGATATTACCGCTATGAAACGGATATCATGATAATCACAGTCATAGCTCTCATTATCCTTGTTCAGATAGTACAAACGGCAGGCGATATCATCGCAAATATAGCGGATAAAAAATAAAAAAAGGAATAAAATGGGTAATTACAAACCTCAAACATTGGCTTTGCATGCAGGATACGACTACAAAAAAAGTCTAAAATCCCGCGCTGTTCCCATATACGCAACTACAAGCTTTGTCTTTGATAATGTTCAAGACGGAGCCGACCTGTTTGCCGCAAAAAAAGACGGATTTATCTATAGCCGTATCCACAACCCGACGTCTGTGGTTTTGGAAGAGAGATTGTCGGCATATCACAAAGGAAGCGCAGGTCTGGCAGTAGCCAGCGGAGTTGCTTCTAATGCGCTGCTATTTTTGGGATTAGCCTCTTCGGGACGAAAGATAGTGGCAAGCCCGCATCTTTACGGAAGTACGGCGAGCTTTTTAAATCACAATCTAAAAAGATACGGCATCAAAACAGTTTTTGTCGAACTAAATGATGAGAAAGCTCTGCGAAACGCTATAGATAAAGATACGGTTTTGGTATTTGCGGAGAGTATAGGCAATCCAAGCGGATATATATTGGATATCGAAAAGGTAGCTAAGATAACTCATGAGTACAATCTGCCGCTAATCATAGACAATACCGTCACGCCTCCGCCGATTTTGAATCCATTCGATTACGGTGCGGATATCATCACTTATTCGCTTACAAAACTCATCGGCGGACACGGTACGCATGTGGGCGGCATCATCCTTGAAAAAGGCGATTTTGACTGGGGCACAAATGAAGTGTTTAAAGACTACATCAATGCTCCCGACCCTGCGGCTGACGGGGTGAATTACTGGGAAGTTTTCGGAAAACCGTTTTATAAGGAAGGCAAAAGCGGCGTTTTGGTCAATAAACTAAGAGGCGATTTGCTGCGCGGTATCGGGCCTACGCTGTCGCCGTTTGGAGCGCATGAGTTTTTGAAAGGACTTGAGACTTTGCCCCTAAGGGCTGTTAGGCAGTGCGAAAATGCCGCCGCCGTTGCAGACTTTTTGGCAAAACATCCTAAAGTCTCATGGATAAAATATCCAGGACTCAAAGACAATCCGCACTATGAGTTAGCCAAAAAATATTTCTCAAAAACGGGCGCTGGGGCGATTTTTAGCTTTGGGCTCAAAGGCGGTTATGATTCTGCAGTTACGTTTATAGACAATCTTGAATTATGGTCGCATCTGGCCAATGTCCTTGACGCGCGAAGTTTGGTGATACATCCTGCCTCAACCACTCATTCGCAGCTGCGCGGTGAAGCCTTGCGCGCCGCTGGGGTAAGCGAGGATTTGATACGTTTGTCCGTAGGACTTGAAGACGCGGGCGATTTGATAACAGCTTTAGAAAAAGCACTGGATAAAGTAAAATGAGCCAAAGAATAAAATATGTAGATTATGCCGCCGCCTCAAAAGAGGTCAAAGCCGCTTACGAAAAACAAGCGGCACATTCGGGCGGTTATGTAACAAATATGAAAAAAACGCTGCTGCGCAATTTAGCCTCTTACGAAGCTTTGAT
>JAITEH010000019.1 GCA_031282125.1 Campylobacteraceae bacterium | reverse complement strand
AAAGTTAGACGCTCCAGAATGGGACACATAGAGCTTGTAACTCCCGTTGCGCATATCTGGTATGTGAACTCTCTTCCAAGCCGTATCGGTACGCTTCTTGGCATAAAAATGAAAGATTTGGAGCGCGTGCTGTATTACGAAGCTTATATAGTTGAAGAGGCAGGCGAAGCATATTATGACAATGAAAATACAAAAAAAGTCGCCAAATACGACGTTTTAAACGAAGAGCAGCACCAATCTTTGATACAGCGTTTTGAAAATACAGGTTTCAAAGCCGCTATGGGCGGCAATGTCATCCAAAAAATGTTAGCCGAGCTTGATTTGGTGGCTATTTTGGAGCAATTAAAAGAGGAGATAAACTCTACAAGCTCCGAAGCCAAGAAAAAGACAATCGTAAAAAGACTAAAAGTCGTAGAAGCGTTTTTAAACAGCGGCAACCGTCCTGAGTGGATGATGATAACTATCCTTCCCGTTTTACCTCCAGACCTTCGCCCGCTTGTCGCGCTTGACGGCGGTAAATTCGCAGTTTCAGACGTAAACGACCTTTATAGACGCGTAATCAACAGAAATTCGCGCTTAAAAAGATTGATGGAGCTTGATGCGCCCGATATTATCATCAGAAATGAAAAGCGTATGCTTCAAGAGTCAGTCGATGCGCTTTTTGATAACGGAAGACGCGCAAACGCCGTTAAAGGCTCAAACAAACGACCGTTAAAATCACTATCAGAGATTATCAAAGGTAAGCAGGGACGCTTCAGACAAAACCTTCTTGGAAAAAGAGTTGACTTCAGCGGACGTTCCGTTATCGTTGTCGGACCAAAACTTAGAATGGATCAGTGCGGACTTCCGAAACCTATGGCGTTGGAGCTGTTTAAACCGCATCTTTTGGCGCGTCTTGAAGAGAAAGGCTATGCTACGACAGTTAAGCAGGCCAAAAAAATGATAGAGGCAAAGACAAACGAAGTTTGGGAGTGCTTATCGGAAGTTGTTAAAGACCATCCAGTCATGCTAAACCGTGCGCCTACATTGCACAAACTCTCCATTCAAGCGTTTCACCCGATTTTGGTCGAAGGTAAAGCTATACAGCTTCACCCGTTGGTTTGCGCCGCTTTCAACGCGGACTTCGACGGCGACCAGATGGCTGTGCATGTGCCGCTTTCGCAAGAAGCTATAGCGGAGTGCAAAGTATTGATGCTAAGCTCCATGAATATCCTTCTTCCTGCCAGCGGAAAAGCCGTTACGGTTCCTTCGCAGGATATGGTTTTGGGACTTTATTATCTCTCTTTGGAAAAACACAATGCCAAAGGTTCAAATAAAATCTTTGCAAATATCGATGAAGTCATGATAGCTATAGAGTCAGGCTATCTTGACATACATGCAAAAATCAAAACAAGAGTAGATGACAGGACTATATTTACAACGGCGGGCAGACTTATCTTTAAGAATGCAATTCCGGATTTTGTTCCAGAAGAGCTTTGGAATACGATACTTAAAAAGAAAAATATCGCTTCATTGATTGATTACGTATATAAAGAGGGCGGTTACGAAGTAACGGCTAACTTCCTCGATAACGTCAAAAATCTTGGCTTTAAATACGCTACGGAAGCTGGCGTTTCTATCTCTATAGACGATATAAGAGTGCCTGAATCCAAAGAAAAAAGTATAACCGAAGCCAAAAAGAAAGTGCGCGAAATCCAACAGCAATTCAGCGGCGGTCTTATAACAGAGCAAGAGAGATACAACAAAATCGTCGATATTTGGACGGATACGAACAATATCATAGCAGCAGAGATGATGAAACTTGTCAAAAGCGACAAAGACGGATTTAACTCCATATACATGATGTCAGACTCAGGGGCAAGAGGAAGTGCGGCGCAGATAAGACAGCTTGCAGGCATGAGAGGACTTATGGCAAAGCCTGACGGTTCGATTATCGAGACGCCTATTACTTCTAACTTCCGCGAAGGTTTGAACGTGTTGGAATACTTCATCTCTACGCACGGTGCAAGAAAAGGTTTGGCAGATACTGCGTTAAAGACTGCAAATGCGGGATACTTGACAAGAAAACTCATAGACGTTGCGCAAAATGTAAAAGTTACGATGGAAGACTGCGGAACGCATGAGGGCGTTGAGATAACCGAGATTACCGAAAGCGGCGACTTGATAGAGTCTTTGGAAGAGAGAGCTTTTGGCAGAGTATTGGCAGAAGACGTTATAGATACCATCACAAATGAAGTTATATTTGCCGAAGGTACTATCATCGATGAGAAAAAGGCAAAAACTCTAACGGAAGCGGGAGTAAAATCGGTCGTTATCAGAACGCCTATCACATGCAAAGCTCCAAAAGGCGTCTGCTCAAAATGCTACGGTATCAACTTGGGCGAGGGCAAACTCGTAAAACCGGGCGAAGCGGTAGGTATCATCTCCGCTCAGTCCATCGGCGAGCCGGGAACTCAGCTTACGTTGCGAACATTCCACATCGGTGGAACTGCTTCAACCGAACAGCAAGACAGACAGATTGCGGCGCAAAAAGAGGGCTTTATCCGTTTTTACAACCTCAAAACATACGTTACCAAAGACAATAAAACAGTTGTCGCAAACAGACGAAATGCGGCGGTTTTGTTGGCAGAGCCTAAAATCAAAGCTCCTTTCAAAGGTAAATACAGCGTTGATTATGCTTACGAAGAGGTCATTATCAATATCGAAGGCAAAAAGAAAACCGCAAAATACACGCTAAGAAAGAATGATATAGCTAAGCCAAGCGAACTTGCAGGCGTCGGCGGCAAAGTAGAAGGCAAACTCTATCTGCCGTTTGAAAACGGAGCGGAAGTTGACGCGGAAGACAGTATCGTGGAGATTATCAAAGAGGGATGGAATGTGCCTCAGCGTATCCCATATGCTGCCGACTTGAAAGTAAAAGACGGCGTGCCTATCACGCAAAAGATAAAAGCAAACGCAAGCGGTATAGTTAAATTTTACAAATTACAGGCTGACTACCTTGAGAGATATCATGACTTCAAAAAAGGCGATGTCATAGACGTTAAGGGTATCTTTGCCGTTATCGCCGACAAGGACGACAGAGAGGCGATAAGACATTATATCCCAAGAAATTCTGTCCTTGAAGTTGGCGACAATACCGAAGTTACGGACAATATATTGATAGCTGTGCCAAAAAATGACGAGCAGAGCGTTATAGCCGAGTGGGATCCATATTCTACGCCGATTATCGCCGAAAACAGCGGTAAAGTTGTGTTTGAAGATATCGAATCAGGCACGAGCGCGACTGAACAGTACGACGAGCTTACGGGTCAAAGCAGGCTTGTTATCAACGAGTATTTGCCTTCAGGCATTAAGCCAACGCTTATCGTATCAACGAAAAACGGCGAAGTGATAAAATACCAGCTTGAACCAAAAACCGCTATTTTCGTCCAAGACGGCGCGGAAGTAGAGCAGGCTGATTTGTTGGCGCGTACGCCAAAAGCGGTCGCAAAATCAAAAGATATAACAGGCGGTCTTCCAAGAGTCAGCGAACTATTTGAAGCAAGAAGACCTAAAAATGCCGCCGTTATAGCTGAAATCGACGGTGTTGTGAGATTTGGCAAACCGCTTAGAGCCAAAGAGAGAATCATCATAGAGGGTGCTGGCGACGCGGTCAGCGAGTACTTGGTGGACAAATCTCAGCAAATACACGTTCATGCGGGCGAATACGTTCATGCGGGCGAGAAATTAACCGACGGCGTTGCTTCAAGCCACGATATCTTAAGAATACTCGGCGAAAAAGCGCTGCACTACTATCTCATCAGTGAGATTCAGCAGGTTTACCGCAGACAAGGCGTTGCGATAAGCGACAAACATATAGAGGTTATCGTATCTCAGATGTTAAGACAAGTTAGGATTTTGGACAGCGGCAATACGAACTTTATCGTTGGCGATTTAATTAGCCGCCGTAAGTTTAAAGAAGAAAACGAGCGTATCATTAGACTTGGCGGCGAACCTGCCATAGCCGAACCTGTATTGCTCGGCGTAACGAGAGCTGCTATCGGAAGCGATAGTATCATCTCTGCGGCCTCTTTCCAAGAGACGACAAAAGTCTTAACGGAAGCCAGCATCGCGGCTAAGGTAGATTATCTTGAAGATTTGAAAGAGAACGTCATCATAGGTCGTATGATACCTGTCGGAACGGGTATTTATGATGAAGACAGTGCGGTAGTAAGAGAGAACATATAATAGGTTAGGTTAAATTAAGAAACTTAATTTAACCTTTTTTTAAGTGATTTTTAAATAAAATCACGAGTATTTTTCATTTTAGAAAATATGATTAATTTTTAAAAAAGGAAACAGTGTGCCTACTATTAATCAGTTGGTAAGAAAAGAGCGCGAAAAAGCCGTAAAAAAGTCTAAATCGCCTGCTCTAAAACAGTGCCCGCAAAGACGCGGAGTTTGCACGAGAGTTTATACCACGACTCCAAAAAAACCAAACTCAGCTCTTCGTAAAGTTGCCAAAGTGAGACTCACCAGCGGCTTTGAAGTCATTAGCTACATCGGCGGCGAGGGTCACAATCTCCAAGAACACGCGATAGTTCTTGTAAGAGGCGGAAGAGTAAAAGACTTACCAGGCGTTAAATATCACATCGTGCGCGGCGCGTTGGATACTGCAGGTGTTGCAAACAGAAAGGTAAGCCGAAGCAAATACGGTACTAAAAAACCAAAAGCGGCGGCTAAATAACTAAAATTTAAGTAAATTAAACACAGGCGCTGCTATTAAATTTTTGGGCAGTGTTTGAGTAAAATTGCTTTAATCAATTTGAAGGAAATAAAAAATGAGAAGAAGAAAATCTCCGGTACGAGAAGTACTTCCTGACCCAGTTTACGGAAGCAAAGTTGTTACAAAGTTTATTAATGCATTAATGTATGACGGTCAAAAAAGCGTCGCTACCAAAATCATGTACGGCACATTGGCATTGATTGAGAAAAAGAGCGGCGACGTTAAGGGTATTGATATATTTAATAATGCTATCGACAATATTAAACCTGTTTTAGAGGTTAAAAGCCGCCGTGTCGGAGGCGCAACCTATCAAGTCCCAGTTGAGGTAAGAGCAGCGCGCCAGCAAGCGCTTGCGCTTAGATGGATTATCTCCTACGCCAGAAAAAGAAGCGAAAGAACTATGATCGAGAAACTTGCAAACGAGCTACTAGACGCTGCAAACAATCGCGGAGCCTCTTTCAAGAAAAAAGAAGATACTTATAAAATGGCAGAAGCAAATAAAGCATTTGCTCACTATCGCTGGTAAAAACAGATGCTAAAGCGGTTTTTGCATATATTTTGTAAAGCCGCTTTTCTTGCAAATTATTCAAAATAAAAACTAAGGACTGACAAATGGCAAGAAAAACCCCAATAGAAAGAGTCCGAAATATCGGAATCGCAGCGCATATTGACGCAGGTAAAACCACAACAACAGAGCGTATTTTATATTACACGGGTATGTCGCACAAAATCGGCGAAGTTCATGACGGCGCTGCTACGACAGACTGGATGGAACAGGAAAAAGAGAGAGGTATTACGATAACTTCAGCTGCGGTAACGTGTGTTTGGAAAGATTATCAGATAAACGTTATAGACACACCGGGCCACGTTGACTTTACTATAGAAGTTGAGCGCTCCATGCGCGTACTTGACGGCGCAGTTGCCGTATTTTGCGCAGTAGGCGGCGTTCAGCCTCAATCAGAGACGGTTTGGAGACAAGCCAACAGATATCACGTTCCAAGAATGGTTTATGTCAATAAAATGGACAGAGTCGGAGCCGACTTTTACAAAGTAGAAAAACAGATTAAAGACAGACTAAAATCAAACCCAGTTCCCATCCAAATCCCAATCGGCGCGGAAGATAACTTCAAAGGCGTTATAGATTTGGTTACCATGAAAGCTTTTGTATGGGAAGACGAGGCATCTTTGGGCTCAAAATATGAGATTGAAGAGATACCTGCAAATCTACTCGACAAAGCCAAAGAGTACAGAGACAAACTTGTCGAAGCGATTGCCGAGACAAGCGAAGAGTTGATGGAGAAGTATCTTGGCGGCGAAGAGCTTAGCGAAGATGAGATAAAAACAGGCTTGAAGGTTGGTTGTCACAATATGACGATTGTACCTATGACTTGCGGTACATCTTTCAAAAACAAAGGTATTCAGCCGATGCTTGACGCAGTTGTTGATTATCTGCCTGCTCCTACCGAAGTTCAAGCTATCAAAGGTCAATACGAAGACGGCGGCGAGACGACTGTACATTCAACAGACAACGGCGAATTTGCCGCGCTTGCGTTTAAGATTATGACCGACCCATTCGTGGGACAGCTTGCGTTCGTGCGCGTCTATAGAGGCGTACTTGAGAGCGGAAGCTATGCCTTGAATACAACCAAAGGCAAAAAAGAGAGAGTCGGCAGACTTCTTAGAATGCATGCAAACAAACGCGAAGAGATTAAAGAGCTTTACGCTGGCGAGATAGGAACTGTAGTTGGTCTTAAAGACACGCTTACGGGCGATACTTTGGCAAGCGAAAAAGATAAAGTTATACTTGAAAAGATGGAATTTCCAAAACCCGTTATCTCCGTTGCCGTTGAGCCTAAAACAAAAGCAGACCAAGAGAAAATGGGTATCGCGCTTCAGAAATTGGCTCAGGAAGACCCCTCTTTCAGAGTTGAAACGGACGAAGAGAGCGGACAGACTATCATCTCAGGTATGGGCGAATTGCACCTTGAGATTATCGTAGATAGAATGCTAAGAGAGTTTAAGGTAGAAGCTGAAGT
>JAITEH010000017.1 GCA_031282125.1 Campylobacteraceae bacterium | reverse complement strand
TCTTCAAAGCCTCTGCCCGAAAAGTAGAGTTCTGCCAGATTGAAGCAGGCAAGAGCATCTTTTTTGGCGCATAATTTTTCAAACACTTCGGCGGCTTTTCCGTAATTATCCATGTCGTAAATCTCTAATTCGTCGTCGGCAAATGCATTAAATACAAAAACAACAGCCAAAATGCCGATAATCTTTTTGCAAACAAACATTTAAACCCCTATTTTATGAAATTTAACCCGTATTTTAGAATAATCCCAAAGTAAAATCAAGATGTAAATTATCTTATTTAAAGATTTTTTTGCACAAATGGACTAAGCCGCTATTTTTTTGAAACATTGCAGGATAAATTACTCTTAATTATTATTTTTAAATACTAACAAAATGATTTAAAAATTTTAGACATATTTATGGTGCGAAGTGCTATGCTTACAAGATAAGTTATAAATACGCGCCAAAAGCGCAATTTGACAGTTTCGCCCGTGCGCTGTTTGTGGCTGTAAATTCATTTTAGGAGTAGTTAAAGATGAAGGGATTTGCAATGCTCGGTCTTAACAAGGTCGGCTGGGTAGAAAAAGAACGTCCTGTTGCAGGACCGTTAGATGCTATCGTGCGTCCGCTTGCTATTTCGCCGTGTACATCAGACATTCACACTGTCTGGGAAGGCGCTATCGGCGATCGTCACAATCTTATACTTGGACATGAAGGTGTCGGTGAAGTTGTTGAAGTGGGCTCATTAGTCAAAGACTTTAAGCGTGGAGATAAAGTAATTATTCCCGCCATTACGCCTGATTGGCAGGCTGTTGCTTCACAAAGAGGATTTTCACAGCACTCAAACGGCATGCTCAACGGATGGAAGTTTTCCAACAGCAAAGACGGCTTGATGGCAGATTTTTTCCATGTAAATGAAGCAGACGGCAATATGGCGCTTTTACCAAAAGAGGTCAGCATTGAAGAGGGCACGATGCTTTCGGATATGGTCCCGACAGGTTTTCACGGCGCAAATAACGCGGAGATAGAGTACGGCGATACTGTTGCGGTTATCGGTATCGGACCTGTAGGACTTATGGCGGTGGCAGGTTCAAACTTGCGCGGCGCGGCGCGGATTTTCGCGGTCGGTTCACGACCAAAGTGTATCGAAGTAGCCAAATTTTACGGCGCGACCGATATTGTAAATTACAGAAACGGCGACATAGTCGAGCAGATTAAAGATGCTGTTGGCGGCGAGGGAGTCGATAAAGTCATTATCGCAGGCGGCGATGTCAATACTTTCGAGCAGGCTGTTCAGATAATTAGACCAGGCGGTATCATCTCAAATATCAACTACCTTGGAACGGGCGATTATATCAAAATCCCGCGCGTAGGCTGGGGACTTGGTATGGGACATATCAGAGTCATAGGCGGACTTATGCCGGGCGGCAGAAAAAATATGGAATATCTTGCGCGCTTGCTTAAATACGGCAAACTTGATGTTAAACCGCTCCTTACACATAGATTTAAAGGTTTTGAACACATCGAAGAGGCTCTGCTTCTCATGAAAGACAAGCCAAAAGATCTTATCAAACCAGTCGTTACGGTTTGACAAATCATATTCCCGCCTGTTAAGGCAGACGGGAATATCATCATTTATAACGTCAGTTTAAAAATACTCTTTCCATCTTCATAGATATAATCCGTCTTGATATCATGCAGAGCAAAAATATTCAGTGATATAAAAAGTCCGAATCCAAGCCCGCGCGACTCTTTTTGTTTTTTGCCCTGCATGAAGAACGGTTTTTTGTACTCTTCAAGCGAAAATTCCAAAGGTTTTCCGACGTTGGAGATAAAGATTTCGCCCCATTTTGCTCTAATATGCGCTTTTTTGTCGGAACTGTACAAAAGCGCATTATCAAGCATATTTTTGATAGCGGCGGCAAGCATGTCGAAGTCCGCATGTACTTTGCAGTCTTCTATTTTCACACTTATATTTGAAGAGCGTTCGCCTATAATATCAAGCGCATAATCTATAATATCGCGCAGATTATAAGAGTGGATGTCAAGCCCCAATTCGCCCGTGCTGAGCTTTTCGATACTGATAAATCTATTTAAAAGATTCTCCTGTCTTACGAAAACTTTCTCTAATGATTTTTTGTAAGCGCTCTCTTCCAGCATCTCAACGGAGAGTTTACCCTGCATGATGGGCGTTTTGAATTCATGCATGATATTGCGCAAAAACAGTTGTCTTGCCTGCCTGAAAACGCGTATTTTTTTGACTGCGACGTCAAATTCGTTGATGACTTCGGCTATCTCGTCGTCGCCTTGTATCCCAATCTCTATCTCGTCATTGCCTTCGGCAAAATCTTTTATCTTTTCGCGCAGCGTTTTTAGCGGACGGATACTTCTGATAGTCCCGATATACAAAAGACAGAGCATGAGTACGATACCGCCGAATATAAACAGCGCGGTGTAATTTTTGACTATATCGGGGATTTGAAATATAACGCGCCCGTCGTTTGCTTGATTTAAGACAAGATAAGCGTTGTTGTCGTATAAGATTATGCCAAAATCCGAGTCGTCTTCTGTCGTGTAGATTTTGTTGTATTTCGTTTCGCCGCCGCCTTTATAGCGTTTATTTCGTTCGTCATCGCCTTTCTTGCGCAGTATAAGCTCTTTGTCGTATATTTTGGAGATTTCGCTCAAGAGCGTTTCATTCTCGATGAGTATAAATCCTTCATTTGTGAATTTTTCTACGATAAATCTATCGTTTACCTCGTCATGCGAATCCTCCGAAACCGCCAGCGAAATAGCCAAGTGGTAAAATCCCAAAGCCGACTCTCTTTGGTTTTTAATATGCGCGCCGATACCGATAAGACACACAGCCACAATCGCCACACAAAATATAATCGTGATTTTCGTCTGAAGCGAATATCTTCGTTTCATCTGTTGAGCCTGTATCCTATGCCGCGCACAGAGTGGAGGAATTCGGGATTTTTGGAGTTGTCGTTGATTTTGGCGCGGATTCTGCTTATAAGCACGTCAAGGCTTCTGCTCTCGCCCTCATCTCTCAAAGACGGAGCGAAACGTATCAAATCCCTGCGCGATACAACGCACCCCATGCGCTCTATCAAAAGCGACAGGACTTCGTATTCGGCTTGAGTTAGTTTTAGGATATTGCCTTTGAAGCTTATGGTTCTGGCCTCTTCATTTAAGATAAAACTGCTTTTTTGCTCTATCTCTTTGTCGCTTTTGCGGTATCTTCTTATCACGCTCATGATTCTCGCGTACAACTCTTTTGGTTCGTAAGGTTTTGGCAGATAGTCGTCGGCTCCAAGCTCAAGACCTATTATCTTATCTTCCACGTCGCTTCTTGCCGATGAGATGATGATAGGAATATCGCTTTTTTCGCGCACTTCCTTGCAAATCTCAAGTCCGTCAAGCCCCGGAAGCGACAAATCCAATATCAAAAGGTCGTATTTGTTGATGCTTATCGCGCTTATACCTATAAACGGGTCTGGGAAAGTTGTAACTTCGAGGTCATATTTTCTCAAAAAATCAGCAAGAAGAGCAGCCAACTCTTCATCGTCTTCTATCATGATAATAGATATTCCCATCTCTATCCTTTGCGTGAAGATTAAAGCATAAGTTTACATCAGATAATAATAATAGTTCGTTAATGCATCGCCGAATGAGACTCTCCCCATTAGTTCGCTTTTATGGCAAATGTGTTATGATAAAATATTTACGACTGAAAGGCATATATCATGGACGAAAAAGAGACTTTGCTTTTAGAGATAGCCTCTTTGATAGAAACAGACAAAAATGCGCAGCCTTTGGAGCTTGATATCATGAAGTTTATGAGTCTTGAAGAGCTTACTTACGTGCGCGACAATCTGCTAAAACGCAAAGAGCAAAGACGCGCCGAGCAGGAGAGTTGGTATGACGAATGGGCTTGGAAGCTAAAATGAGCGCAATAAAACTAAAATTTATAGGCACGAGCGACACGGCTGGCATTCCCGTCTATGGCTGCAAGTGCGCTGCATGTGAGCTTTATAGGAAAGAGGGCAGATTTAACTCGCCAAGCTGCGCTTATATCGAGTTTGATGGGAGCGTTATTTTTATAGACAGCGGAAGCGACGAGTTCATGAAAATACGAGAAACCAAAAGCCAACTTGCGCAATTTTTGACCCATTTTCATGGCGACCATGCTTACGGATTATTGCGACTGCGCCACAGCGCCAACGATATACCGTGCTATCATCCCAAAGACGACAGAGGATTTGCCGATGTTTTAACGCGCCCGCATGGGTTTAGATTTGTGGAAAATAGACCGTTTGAGAGCGTAACCGTAAAAGGCGTGAAGTTTACGCCTGTGCCGTTGGTGCATACGCGCCCGACTCATGGATATGTTATCAAAACGCCAAATAAAACGGTGGCTTATCTCACAGACTGCTCCGATATAGAAAAGATAAGCCTTGAGTTTTTAAAAAAGCAGCATTTGGACGCTGTTTTTATAGATGCAAGTTATGATATAGAGTATAACGAAGGCAAACATCT
>JAITEH010000009.1 GCA_031282125.1 Campylobacteraceae bacterium | reverse complement strand
GGCGTTCCTACGGCTATCGCCTTACCTTTATATACGAGCATGATTTTATCGCAATACTCCGCTTCGTCCATGAAGTGTGTGGTTATCATGACTGAAACGCCTTTTTTGGCTATATTGTTGATGTGCGTCCAGAACTCTTTTCTTGTGATAATATCAACGCCTGAGGTTGGTTCGTCCAAAAACAGAACGTATGATTTGTGCATCAAAGCGCAGGCAAGCGACAATCGCTGTTTTATGCCAAGAGGAAGTTTATTTGTGCTCATTTTAAGATATTTTTTGAAGTCAAAAATATCTATCATCATATCTACCTTTTTTTTAGCATCTTCCATCTCATATATTTTTGCGAAAAAATTAAGGTTATGTTGTAGGCTCAAGTCCCCATAAAGCGAAAATTTTTGTGCCATGTAGCCTATATTTTGCCTGACATGTCTCTTTTCCAAGCTCTCTCCAAGCACTTTGATACTGCCTGAAGTTGGCGTCAAAAGTCCGCAAAGCATTTTAAAAGTAGTTGATTTTCCTGCTCCATTTGGTCCCAAGAGTCCGAAAATCTCACCTGAATTTACAGTAAAATTGATATTTTTCACAGCTGCAAAACTGCCGAATTTTTTGTTTAAGCTGTGTGCTACTATGAGATTTTTTTGTTCGGGCAGCTGCGGCATTACATTTGCCAAAATAGAGTGCGCTTTTGTCTTTACGCCCAATATCCCCAAAAATGCATCTTCTAAGTTTGGCGCCATTTTTGAGATTTTTATGTTGTTGCCGATTGTTTTTAAGACCGCTTTTGGAAATGTGCTTTTGTCTTTTACCATAGCTTTGATGTATGAGCCGACAAGAGCGGCGTCAAGCAGCTCATCGCACTCCAAAATAGAGCTAAGAGCCTCTCTTTTATTAAAGAAATCGCCCTCTATTTTAAATACTCTTCCTTGTAAACTGTCCATCAGCTCTTTAGGACAGCCGTGATATAGGATATTTCCCTCATTAAGCAAAATCACCTTATCGCACATTTGCGCTTCGCTTAGATAAGAGGTACTCCAAACAACGCCTATACCGTCTTCCAAAAGCGCATGCACCATCTCCCACAAATCTTGTCTTGATATCGGGTCAACGCCTGTGCTGGGCTCATCCAAAAGTAAAACTTTAGGCTTTTTGATGACGGCGCATGCAAGCGCTAATTTTTGCTTCATACCGCCTGAGAGATTGCCCGCGCGTCTTGTTTTGAAGGGTTTTAATTTGGTAAATTCGAGAAGTTTATTTATCCTTGTAGGAGCATGTTCCACGCCTTGCAAAGAGGCGTGTAGATTTAAATTTTCAAGAACGCTCAAATCTTCATAAAGCCCGAATTTTTGCGGCATATATCCGATTTGTTCTAAAAAAACACTGCTTTTATCGGGCATTTTTCTGTTTAAAACTCTAAGGTCTCCTTTGTCAAAGTCCATGAGTCCAGTTAGAAGTCTTACAAGCGTAGTCTTGCCAGCCCCGTCAGGTCCGACGATACCAGTTATCTCGCCGCTTTCTGCGCTAAAGCTTATATTGTTGAGCGCGGCATAGTTTTTAAAATATTTTGTGATATTTGATGCGCTGATTACTGTCATTTTTTCAATTTTATATTTACGGGCATACCCTGTTTTATCTTTTTATCGGGATCTTTCAGTAAAACTCTAAATTTATAGACAAGATCTGACCTTAACTCTATCGTTTCAATATTTTTAGGGGTGAACTCAGCTATCGGCGATATATTTCCGATAATGCCGATATACGGCTCTTTGCGTACGTCTGTGTACACCAGAACTTCATCGCCTTGAGAAATCGCGCCAAGATAAGGTTCGTCTATATAAGCTTTCACCCAGAACTCATCTTGTCTTGAGATTTCCAAGATCCTCTCGCCTGGATTTACGATGGCTCCTTCTTCTTTTAGTCTCGTTAAGATGACGCCGTCAAACGGAGATTTGATGACGCTGTCTTCCAAATCTTGCAAAGCCGCCTTCAAAGCCGCATCCAAAGACGCTACAAGCGCCATTTGAGCTTTTATATCTTCATCTTCATAGCCTTTGATACGCATTGCGTAAAGTGCTTCGGCTTTTTTCAAAGTACCTTCAGCCGCCTCGTATTTGTAGCGCGCATTGGTATAAATCTCTTGTGAAGTGGCATTTTTCTCGAGAAGTCTCTCTTGTCTTTTGAATGTGTCTTCTGATAGTTTTAGGTTTGCCAAAGCAGATTCAAGTTCGCCTTTGGCCTCTGCGATATCCTCTTTTCTGAAACCTTTTTTAAGTTTGTCAAGTTTTATATTTTCTGCGTTAAGTCTTGCTTTTACTTCGTTAATATTGTTCTGAAGGTTTTTACTATCTAAGCTTGCTAAAATCTCGCCTTCAGCTACACTGTCACCCTCATCTTTATTTATCTTTTCTATTTTGCCCAAAAAACGAAATCCCAGATTAACAGTTCTTGTATCCACATTGCCCGAAAACGACAACTCTTTGTTGTTTGAATCTTTATAAACGTATAAAAACGCCACTACGATTGCCGCTATAATCGCCAAAAGCAATATGTACCCCAAGATTTTTTTCACGAGATTTGTTCCTTGATTTATCTAAAAATGTTATAATAATGAAATGATAGCATAATTTACTTAAATTATGTTTTTAATTAACAAGAAATGGGATTACATTTTTCATGATAGGAATTGATATAGTAAGGATTAAGAGATTTGAGGCTTTTTTAAAGAAATATGATAAAAAAGCGCTTAAAAAGTATCTTGATGAAGATGAGATAAAACTTGTCAAAAATGCTCAAAGCGCAGCAGGATTTTTTGCGGCTAAAGAGGCAGTCTCAAAAGCTTTGGGACTTGGCATATCGCAAACATGCGGATTTGGCGACATCAAAATCTATAAACTCCCGAATAACGCGCCGTCTTTTACGCTCTCGCCGCATCTTATAGAAACATACAAAATCACATCGCTTTCGCTTTCCATATCTCATGACGGAGATTTTGCGATAGCCGTAGCAGTCATCGAAACCGATTTGCCTCAAAAACAAAAATTAAGCCATTAACCTTTTTGTATAAAATCTAACGTTATGAAAATAACGTGTGCTCAAGTAAAATCTTGACCCCTATCGCGATAAGCGCGGCTCC
>JAITEH010000073.1 GCA_031282125.1 Campylobacteraceae bacterium | reverse complement strand
AAATCTTTCATTTTTATGCCAAGAAGCGTACCGATACGGCTTGGAAGAGAGTTCACATACCAGATATGCGCAACGGGAGTTACAAGCTCTATGTGTCCCATTCTGGAGCGTCTAACTTTTGTGCTCGTTACTTCAACGCCGCACTTTTCGCACTTAACGCCTTTGTAACGCATCTTTTTGTATTTGCCGCACAAACATTCGTAATCCCTAACGGGACCAAAAATTTTGGCGCAGAAAAGTCCGTCGCGCTCAGGCTTTAACGTACGATAGTTAATCGTTTCGGGTTTTTTAACCTCGCCGTAACTCCATGATTTTATCTTTTCAGGACTTGCCAAGCGCAATTGAAACGCTTTAAAATCGCGCGGTCTGTTTTCTTCATTAATATTTATCAATTCAAATTTTTTCATTATTCGTCCACCTCATCATAAATCTCAACATCCAATGCTAAAGATTTTAACTCGTTAGTCAAGACAAAAAATGTCTCAGGAACACCTGTATTTGGTATATTTTCGCCTCTTGTCAAAGCTTTATACGCAGACACGCGTCCTTCAACATCGTCGGATTTGACGGTAAGCATTTCGCGCAGCGTATTTGCCGCTCCGTAAGCTTCAAGCGCCCAAACCTCCATCTCTCCAAATCTTTGTCCGCCAAACAGTGCCTTTCCGCCGACAGGCTGCTGCGTTACAAGAGAGTAAGGTCCTGTACTTCTTGCGTGAACTTTTTCATCAACCAAGTGGTGAAGTTTTAGCATGTACATGTAGCCTACATTGACTCTTTCTTGCATCTTTTTGCCCGTTTTGCCGTCATAAAGTTCCGTCTTGCCGTCTATGTCTATTTTTGCCATTTCAAACAATTTGTCAAACTCTTCTTGGTTTACGCCCTCAAATACAGGAGTTGCGAACTTAACGCCCCTGCTCCAATCTCTCGCGTATTCCAGCAATTTTGCATCATCAAGCTCGTCAATGAACTTTTTGCCGTTCATAAGTTTAGCGGTAACGGCTATTTCAGCCATTCTTTTGCGTAAATTTGCCGCCCACTCATTTGTTTTATTCTTCAAAATACTCTCTATTTGGTCGCCAAGCTTTCGTCCTGCAAGTCCTAAGTGCACTTCAAGAATCTGCCCGATATTCATACGCGAAGGAACGCCAAGAGGGTTTAAGATGATATCTACAATCTCGCCGTTTTTAAGATAAGGCATATCAACCTCAGGAACGATATTTGAAACGATACCTTTGTTTCCGTGGCGTCCTGACATTTTGTCGCCCACTTTTATCTTTCGTTTTGCGGCTATATAGACTTTGACTAGCTTAATAACGCCGTTTGGCAAAATATCGTCTTTTTCTACGATATTTAATTTATTGTCGTGTTCCTCTTTGAGTTTTTTCTTCTCATTTTGGAAGTAGTTTTTGAGCTGTTCGTATTGGGCTTGAACGTTACTATTGAAAGCTTTTACAAGGACATTCAGCGCGAAGCGGTTTACATTCGCCAAATCCTCTTTTGAGATAGAGCTTCCTTTTTTGTAAACCGTTCTATTGACCTCTTGCTCTTTGGCGAGTTTTTCACGTGAAAGCAAAGAGTTGATGCGAAGCATCTCTTCTCTATCCAACATCAAAAGTTTATCATGATGCTCTCTATCAAGTATCTCTTTCTCTTTTTCGTAAGCTTTCAGCGCTCTTGGGTCTTTGTCGTAACCTTTTTTCGTAAATATCTTAACGTCTGTTACAACGCCCTCGGTTGATGGAGTAGCGTACAAAGATTTGTTTACCACATGTCCCGCTTTTTCGCCGAAAATCGCTCTTAAGAGTCTCTCTTCAGGAGTTGGTTTTACTTCGCCTTTTGGAGAAACTTTACCGACAAGTATCATTCCCGGTCTTACGTTTGTGCCGATTCTTACTATGCCGCTCTCATCAAGATGCGCCAAATCTTCCTCTTTAACGTTAGGAATATCTTTTGTTATCTCTTCGATGCCGTCTTTAAGCTCTCTGGCTTCTATCTCTTTTTCATATATATGTACGCTTGTGAAAGTATCCTCTTTTATCAAACGCTCATTGATGATGATAGCATCCTCGAAGTTATATCCGTTCCAAGGCATAAATGCAACCATAACGTTTTTACCGATAGCAAGCTCGCCTTTATCCATGCTAGGTCCGTCTGCTATGATTTGGTTGGCTTCTATCTTTTCGCCCGCTTTCACGATAGGATTTTGCGTAAAAGTGGAGTTTTGATTTGTTCTAAGATTTTTTTCCAATGCGTAATGGTCTATATACGCACCGCTCTCATCTTCGCCCAAAATATAGATATTTTTGCTGTCCACTTTCTCAACGACGCCAGATCTTCTGGCTTTTATAGCTTCCCATGAGTCGCGCGCGACAATTTTCTCAACGCCCGTTCCTACGATAGGAGCGGCTGTTCTTAAAAGCGGCACTGCTTGACGCTGCATGTTCGAACCCATAAGCGCACGGTTAGCGTCGTCATGCTCCAAAAACGGAATCAACGAAGCCGCCACGCCCGAAACCATCGCAGAAGAGAGGTCGATGTGAGTTACTTTCTCTTTTTCTATAAGTACTATCTCGCCGTTTACTCTTGCCTCTATCAAATCTTCTACAATCGCGCCTTTCTCATCAAGCTCGGTGCTTGCGGGAGCTATCACAAGTCCCTCTTCTTGGGTTGCCGTGATATATACTATCTCGTCCGTTACTTTGCAGTTTTCGATTTTTCTATACGGAGCTTCAACGAAACCAAGGTCATTAACTTTGGCGTAAGTTGCAAGCGTGTTAATCAAACCTATGTTTTGACCCTCAGGCGTCTCAACAGGGCAGATTCTGCCGTAATGCGTAGGGTGAACGTCGCGCACTTCAAAGCCCGCTCTCTCTTTTACAAGTCCGCCCTCGCCCAAAGCAGACAATCTTCTTTTGTGAGTGATTTCACTTAGTGGGTTTGTTTGATCCATGAACTGTGACAACTGTCCGCTTGTGAAAAACTCTAAAATAGAGTTTGTTATCATCTTTGAGTTTATCAAATCATGCGGCATCAAATCTTCCGCACTTCCGCCAAGCGCGCTGAATTTATCGCGTATGGCTTTTTGCATTTTGGCAAGTCCCGTATGCATCTCATTTGCCAAAAGTTCGCCTATGGATCTGATTCTTCTATTGCCCAAGTGGTCGCGGTCGTCTATGTGTCCTTGTCCGTTTTTGACTTTTATAAGATATTTTGCCGTTTTGATGATGTCTTCATTTGTCATGACGGTTACGTATTCGGGAACTTCAAGTCCGAGCTTGTGATTCATCTTCATACGGCCGACTTTTGTCAAATCATATCTTTCGGGATTGAAAAATAGGTCGTTTACGAAAATTTTGGCAGCGTCTTTTGTCACAGGCTCGCCCGGACGCATAACTTTATAGATTCTGATAGCCGCCAAGTCGTTTTCGCCTTCGATATTTTCTGTCTGACGAAGAAGTTTCAGCGTCTCGGCATCAGCTATAAATGAGTTGATGATAGCGTCGTCCACGCCGCTTGCAAGATCGTTTGCTATCTCGATATTTTCGCAGCCTGACTCTATGATTTTGACCATTTTGCTCTCTTCGATTTGTGTCAAAGTATCGTACAAAATCTCGCCGCTGTCTTTATTTACAATAGGCGAAGCCAAAAATCGGTTTACCAAAATCTCAGTCGGATACTCTACCCATTTCACGCCGTCTTCTGCGAATTTGTCGGCTTTTTTCTTTGTGAGTCTTTTGCCTGCGCCCATGAGTAGTTCGCCGTTTTCGTCTTTAAGGTCGAAATCGATACGGCCGACAAAATTATCTGGGATATACTCCATCAAAAATTTATTGTTTCTTATTTTGATATTTTGTATCGGATAAAATAGTTTTAAAATATCCTGCTTGCTGTATCCAAGAGCTCTAAACAAAATAGTGATAGGCACTTTTCTTCTTTTATTAATACGCACAAAAAGCGTATCTTTAGCATCATATTCAAAATACAACCATGAACCGCGGTCAGGTATAATTTGCGCCGTGTATATCAGCTTGTTAGCTACCGTCGCGCTCTCTTCTTCTTTAAAAATAACGCCGGGGCTTCTATGCAGCTGGTTTACGACGACTCTTTCGACGCCGTTTATAATAAATGATGTTCTTTCGGTCATGAGAGGAATTTCGCGGATAAAAATAGATTGTTCTTTTATATCTTTTTCGCCGAGTTTTTCGCCCGTTTCCTCATTCCTATTCCATAGAATAAGTCTTATATTCATCTTTAGGTTTACAGAGTATGTAAGACCTCTTTCCATACATTCTCTGACATTATATTTGGGTTTGCCTACTTCGCATCCTATATACTCTAATGTTAATCTGTTTTGCGGGTCGTGAATGGGGAATATGGATTTAAAAACTTTTTCTATTCCGCTCTCAACGTCCGTATTATTAATATTTAAAAAATGCTCATAACTTTTTTGTTGAAGTTGTAATAAATTAGGCACATCAATCTGTGTGGGAACTTTCGCAAAATCGACTCTAAGGCGATTTCCTGATTTTAGGCTGTTTAGCATTAGTTTCTACCTCGTAGTAAAAATTTGACAAGAAATTGTAGCAACTGCCTCAAGCGGCAAGCGTTTAATCTTAAAAACATAAAGGGGGCGAACCCCCTTTTACAACATATAAACAAAATTATTTGAGCTCGACCTTCGCGCCTGCTGCCTCAAGTTGTTTTTTAGCCTCTTCGGCGTCAGCTTTATTGATACCTTCTTTAATAGTTGAAGGAGTCTGTTCGCTGGCATCTTTTGCCTCTTTAAGACCAAGACCCGTAAGAGCTCTGATAGCTTTGATTACATTGATTTTGTTAGCGCCTGCATCCAAAAGCAAAACGTTAAATTCGGTTTTCTCTTCTACTACCGCCGCGCCGGCTGCTGCCGCGCCTGCGCCGGCTACAACAACAGGTGCTGCAGATACGCCGAATTTTTCCTCGAACTCTTTTACAAGAGCGCTTAACTCCAATACACTTAAATTAGAAATAAACTCTAAAACATCTTCTTTAGTAATTGCCATTTTTTATTCTCCTATTTCATAATTTTAAATTATGCTGATTGTTCTTTTTTAGCTCTAAGAGCATCCAAACCGACAACAAAGTTTGTAATCGGCGCATTCCAGACTTGTAATAACATAGCGATAAGCTCTTCACGAGACGGCATAGTTGCAAGCGCTTCAACTTTAGAAGCATCAGCCACAGAACCGTCAACGAAAGCAGTCTTGATAGCAAAATATTGCGAATCAATCTCTTTTTTGAAATTTGCTACGACTTTACTTACTGCAAGTTGATCCCCGCCCCAAACGAATATGTTTGTATCTTTCAGCGTTAAACCGTTTATATCGGCGTTTTTAGCAGCTATTGCGGCAAGTGTATTTTTGATTACTTGTACTTTAACATTCGCAGCTTTAGCTTTTTTTCTTAACAGCTCGATAGACTTTACGTTTAAGCCTTTATAGTTACAAACTACTATCGCTTCGGAAGATTTAAACTCTTCTGTAAGTTCGCTTACTAGTTTGATTTTTTCGTCTTTTGTCACTTCTTCTCCTTTCTGACCGGTGATTTCAAGCGGAGTCAAAAGAAAACTTTTGAATTAAGTCCGAAGACCTCTGCTATCTCCAATCAAAGATAAATCTTTTAAAGCGGATAAACGCTATACCTTTTTTACCACATACCAAAAAGCATTAAAACGCTTGGAACTCCCGCGGCAAAAACTCCTTCTGCAATACTTAGGTATGGAAATACTCTGCCAAGCTTTTTAAAACCAACTGCCAGCTCTAAAAAACCTTCCAACCATAAAATTGCCCATGCAAGCCACAAAACACCCATGCCGATAATGTCGGCTTGAAAACATACTATTGAACTGATTACCGCAAAAATAGTCACGCAAAGGCTATACCAGCCAAAAGAGCGCAAATCAAGTTTCAGCAGGTAATTAGCCGCTATAAACAGATATGTAAATCCAAATAAAAATCCGGCATTTATATTGTTATAAGCCATTGTGTCGCCAAGATCAGCGCGCGCAATCATGATAAAACTGCTTGTAACGATAATGCCGCCCGTAATAATATTGATAAATGAAGCGCTTTTGAAATCTATCTTCGAAAGAGCGGCTACTCCATTACTTATAAGAGCAATGCTCACAAAAAAAAGATAAACTCCCAAAAGCCCCATCACTACTCCTTAAATGCATTTTGATTTGAGAATTATCTCAAATCCATCAATTCTTGAGTCTCTAAACTAACAGAAGGACTCATTGTCAACGAAATCGCCGCTGTTTTTATATATCTTCCTTTTGCGGCAGAAGGTTTGTGTTTATTGATAGCTTTGATGAATGTCAAGAGGTTATCGCTGATCTGCTCTTCATTAAAACTTACTTTGCCGATACCTGCATGTATATTTCCCTGTTTGTCAACGCGGAAATTTACCTGTCCGCCTTTTGCATTTTCAACGGCCTTAGCAACATCCATAGTAACAGTGCCTGTTTTTGGGTTCGGCATCAAACCTTTAGGTCCTAAAATACGTCCTACTTTACCGACTAAACCCATGAGGTTTGGCGTAGCGATTAAAACGTCGAAGTTAAAAACTCCTTTGCCTATCTCGTCTATCAAATCCTCAGCGCCTACTATATCGGCTCCTGCATTTTTAGCTTCGTCTGCTTTAATATCTTTTGCTATAACTGCTACGCGTACGGTTTTACCGGTACCTGCAGGCAATACTACAGAACCTCTTACCATCTGGTCTGCATGACGAGGATCAACGTTTAACTTTAATGCTATCTCTATAGTCTCGTCAAACTTTGCAGATTTTAAATTCTTTACAACTTTTACCGCTTCTTGTAA
>JAITEH010000086.1 GCA_031282125.1 Campylobacteraceae bacterium | reverse complement strand
GCTGTTTTATAAAAAATAAAGTTATATAAACTTATAATGTTACTCATAAATTTTATGCTTAAGGAGCAAAAATGAAATTAACCAGATTAAGTTTAGCTGCGATAGTCGCAGTAGGTGCTTTAGGCTCATTCGCAAGCGCGACTCCGCTTGAGGAAGCTATCAAAGGCGTTGACGTAACAGGTTTTGCGAGATTAAGATATACACATGACACTTTGAGTCCAACGGGAGGCGATGATAACACAACTGAAAAGATCAGAGTTTCAGGCGAGTTAAATATAGTATCTCCTATAGCTGATGGATTGGCTTTCGGTACGACTTTGGCTACAGACGGATATAATAGACCCGACACCAGTGCAAGTGCTCCAACAGGCGATCTTGGTATTGCAACAACCACTAATGTGTTGGGTATATCTGATAGCAGTGGATCATTCTATTTTGACAAATACTATTTCTTGTATACAGGTGTTCAAGATTTAGCTATCATCGCTGGTAAATACACTATCCCTGCTCCATGGGCTGAATCTGGCTTCAATGGCAATAGAGGTAACGGCGTAGTAGCATTGTACTCAGGTGTAAAAGACTGGACATTTGCAGGTGCATTGTATCTTCAGACAAACGGTTTCCTTGATACCAATATCCTTACTGACGGCGGTCTAGGAAAGCGCAATCTATATGCTTTAGGCACTATTGGTAAAGCAGGCCCTGTTGACTTACAGTTTTGGGCAGCAAGTCTTGAGAAAGTCATAGACTACACAGCATATCTCAATGTTGCTTTTGAATTAAACGGTTTCAATGCAAGAGCTCAAGTGAACTACTTAGCAACCCATGAAGAATCTCCTTTATATCCTGATGATTCTGGTCTATTCTACGGTATAGAGGGTGGTTATAAAAATGACCTATTCTTTGCAACATTAGGCTATACTCAGACAGATAAAGATCAGCCTGTATATGCGCTTGATGTAGACAATGATGGCTTTATCAAATTCGGTCAACAACTCTACACTGTAACAACAAATACCCCTGACGTAGCGACAATTTTCTTAAAAGGCGGCGCAACATTAGATAAATTTGGTGTTGAAGCAGGTTATGGCTTTGCCGAACAAGATTCTAGAGATGCAGAAGCGAGCGAAATTTATGGACTTGTCTCTTATCAGCTTGCTCCAAAGTTTGGTGTAGAGCTATACTATTCATATCTTGAAGGTGGAGATGATTACGAGAATAGCGAAATTCAGTTACAGCTTCTATACTCATTCTAATTTGAGAGTGTTGTAAGCTTAAATCATCTTCCTGCTTTTGGGCAAGAAGATGATTTTTGAGTTTGTTTTACTAACCTTGAAAGCGCAAAACACTTTCAAGGTTTTTGTTTTTTATATACTTACTGTACCTTTTCGTCATTGCGAGCGAAGCGAAACAATCCATCCTCCTATCTCTTTTTTATTATTTAAAGATTTTTGTCTCCTTAGTTTTGGATTGCTTCGTCGCTTATGCTCCTTACAATGACATAAAATCATAGCTCTTCCGTCATTTTCGTGAAAACAAGAATCCATTTTCTAAAATAATTTAAATATGATGAGTTGATTATTATTTCACGTATATCTATTTTGCACATAATCGCTATATTTGATTCAAATATTTCTTTTTTAGATTCTCGTTTTCATGGGAGTTACGGAAAAAGGTGTATGAATGACAAAAGAAATCTCTTATCCGCCATTGTGAATAGCTTTGCGGCGTGGCAATCTAAAAAAATATCAATATTTTGTCATATCTGCAATTAACAACTCCATGTATTTCATCATTTTCATGACTGAACAATAAGTTCCATAGGAAATACATATTGTGATGAGACATGTACTGCAAATGCATTGTGGGGAATGTGGTAATCTATACTTCTCCGTCATTGCTAAGACATGAAGTGTCTTGGCAATGTAATAAATATCAATCTTTAAACCCACGCATTTGTGTCGCCGAAGTATTTTTGATTTTGCGAGGATAAAGCATGAGGGCTGAAGTTGTTGCTTTACAACAACTGAGTCCCGCAACGCTCTTGCCCATAAAAGCATTGCTTTTATGGGACCCAACAAAAACGCCCGAGCAAAATAAAAAATACGAGGATACAAGACACAACCGCGTGGCAAGTTCCTTGCCTCTTTCTTGCTTGTTCAAATTGGGGCAAAAAAGATGGTCGCTAAATCTTTAGATTTAGCGAAACAAAGAAGAATTGAAAAAGATATTTTGGATTGCTTCGTCGCTTTGCGACTCGCAATGATGGAAAAAGTAGAATTTTATCACTTCATCTTTTACATGCAGAGTAAAATTTTTGTTTTTTGGATTCCCGCCTACGCGGGAATGACGGAGATGGGGTAGATTGCCACAACGCACTTGTAGTACATGTTCCATCACGATATGCGTCCTTTGGAAGCTTGTCGTTCGGTCGCGAGGATGACGTAAGAGGTAAATTGCTTCGCTATTTTATCTCCAATAATGGTATAAAATTGGGTAGAAGCGACTAAAAAAAGAGGATTTGCAATAACCAAAAAAATTCCGCAATGACGAAAATCGCGTTTTATTTCGTCATTGCGGTTGTTTTATTAAAAACTGCTTTTTACCAAGTTTGTCCATTTGGCAATGCTGTCTGCCAATGAATTGCCTTCGACGTCTTTGTCCACGATAAGACCGACGAATTTTCCGTCCACTACCGCTTTTGACGTTTCAAAAGTATATTTGTCCGTAGGATTTTTGTCGCCTATGATTTTGGCGCCCTTGCTAACAAATAATTCGTACAAAATGCCGATACCGTCGCTAAATGTAGTGCTGTGTCTTGTTTGATTTCCGATGCCAAACAGAGCCACTTTTTTGCCTTTAAGCTCAAGCGCGTCTTTGTTGAACTCTTCCCAATCGTCTTGCAATTGACCGTCATAATAGGTAGGCGTGCCGATGATAAGCCCGTCGTATCTATTTAATTCATCTGCAGTTGTTTTGGCGATATTTATCAA
>JAITEH010000061.1 GCA_031282125.1 Campylobacteraceae bacterium | reverse complement strand
TTGAAATACTTGACGTTTATCTCAAGACCGTTTATGCGCTCAAGTATCCATGTTCCTATCGTATATTGTATATCTTTGACGGTAAGTTCGCGGTTTTGATTTGATAGGGATTTAAGTTCGCTTCTGACGTCAAAGAAGCCGCTGATGAGCATAATCACAAATGCTACCGTAGCAACCAATATCAGATTGTAGATTTTGTAGTTTTCAATGTTTTTGAAAAACTCCCTTACCTTCTCCACTCCCCAGCCTTACGAAAATATGTCATAATCATAGCACATTTTAAATTGTATTGAGTGGTATTTTGCAAAAAATAAAAAATAGAGCTTTTATTTTGAATACATTGAATTTTTTTTAACAAATGGACGGCTTCATCTATCTATTCCACAAATGTTAAAAGCAAATTTGTGTTGGCTATCTGCGCTATTTTTGAAGCTGTGCTGCCAAATATTATAGGATTTAATCCGGATAAATTTCTTGAAGCCAAAACGATTGTCGTATAGCCGTTTTGCTCGGCATACTCTTTGACTGATTCGGAGACCGTCTCGGCGTCCAATGTAACGACTTTGGCGTCTGTTCTGTTTTTTCTAAAATCCTCAACCTGTTTTTCGACCTCTTCTTGCACAAATTCCAAAGACTCTACCGCCAAAGTTGCGTAAGGAACGGTAACGCCAAATGATATTGCGTTTGCGTAAAGATATGTGATTTCGGAGTCTGATTTAAGAAAATCTTTGATTTTGGAGGCGCTCATCGTGTACTCTCCGAGATCTGTTGGGATAAGTATCTTGCCGCTTAAAGGTTTGTCGCGAGCGATGAGTACGGGAACGCCTATCTTTTCAAGCACTTTTTTTGCCGTCGAACCCATATATACAACCGCATGCGATTTGCTCATGTTACCCAAAATCACAAGGTCAGCGCTGCTATCTTTGGCAGTTTTCAGGATAAGCTCCCAGCCTTTTACAGCCGCTATTGTTATATTGATATTTTTGGCTTTTGAGTGTTTCTTGACAGAGTCTTCAAGCTCCTTTTTGATTTTATCTTCATCAATGTTTTTATGTCCGAAAAAGTCAAAAAAAGGCGCTTCTACAGCATGAACATACGTTACTTTTGCACCAGTTCTTTGCGCCAGCTCTTCACTCTTTTGTATCACGTTTATATCGCTTTCATGCATAGCTAAAGCCGCCACAATCTGTCTCATACGAACTCCTTAAATTTTCTGATTTTTAGTATATCAAAAAATAAGATAAATGTTGCTTGTTGCCCAAGGTTTCTGATATTTATATTTGCTTCATGTTTGTTTAAGTTTAAGAAATACTGTAAAACTTACAATTACTATAAAGTTGATGTTATATTTTATGCTTATCTTAGATTGCAATCACCGCAAAAATGCTATAATACGTAATTATTAAGTTTCGGTTTTTATAAAAAATCACAATATTTAACAAAAAAGGAGTCATTATGCCATTATTGGATAGCTTCAAGGTTGACCACACAAAGATGACTGCACCTGCGGTAAGAGTAGCAAAAACGATGAAAACTCCAAGCGGAGATAAGATTACGGTTTTTGACCTGCGCTTTTGCAAACCCAACAAAGAGATATTAAGCCCAAAAGGTATCCATACGCTGGAGCATCTTTTTGCAGGATTTTTGAGAGAGCATTTAAACAGCGAAAATGTTGAGATAATAGATATTTCGCCGATGGGCTGCAGGACTGGATTTTACATGAGTTTGATAGGAACTCCCGACGAAAAAGAGGTTGCGGCGGCATGGGAAGCTGCGATGAGCGATATTTTGAAAGTAAAGCGCAAAAAAGATATACCCGAAATCAATATTTATCAATGCGGAACATACAAACTTCACTCTTTGAAACAAGCCAAAAAGATAGCCGAAAAAGTGCTTAAAAAAGGCGTCGGCGTGATGAAGAATGAAGAGCTTGTGCTGAAAGCTTAATGAGGTGTGTTGTTCTGTCATATGAATGATAATTTGCACGTTAAGTTGTTTTGTGCAATGTTGACTTTTTGGATTACTTCGCTTGCAATAATATCTTTTTTTGTCATTTTCAAATGAGTGTATATCCCTAAATTCCGTCATTGCAAGGAGGATAGCGACAAAGCAATCCAAAGCTAAGGAGGCAAAAATCTTTAATAAGAGATAGGAGGATGGATTGTTTCGCTTCGCTTGCAATGACGAAAAGGTATAGTAGGTATATAAAAATAAAAACCTTGAAAGCGCAAAACACTTTCAAGGTTAGTACAATGAACCCAAAAATCATCTTCTTGCCCGTAAGCAGGAAGATGATTTGAGCTTACAACATTCTCAGATTAGAATGCGTATTTAAGCTCTAGTTGGACTTCACTGTTGTCGCCTGCATCATCTAAATCAAGATATGAATAGTACAACTGTACAGCAAATTTAGGAGCAAACTGATAAGAGACAAGTCCGTAAATTTCGCTATAGTCAAGTTTATCTTTATCTAAGCTAGCGGCACCATAACCCAATTCAGCACCGAATTTATCAACAGTCACGCCGCCTTTTATGAAATATGTAGCAACATCAAATTCATTTGTCGTCTTATAGTAGAGTTGCTGACCGAATTTGATAAAGCCGTCATTGTCGCTGTCAAGCGCATATATAGGCTGATCTTTGTCTGTCTGCGTATAACCCGCGCTTGCGAAGAATAGGTCATTTTTATATCCTGCCTCAATACCGTAGAATAGACCAGCATCATCATCAAATACTTTTGATAACGGTACTATTTCTGGAACATTAATGTATGGAGGAGGAGTAGGATTTGGAACATAATCAACCACAATCGGTTGATCGCCAAGTTTTAAGTAGTTAACCTGAGCTTTTGCATTGAAACCGCTTAGTTCAAAAGCAGCTTGAGCATATACTGTGTAGTCTATGATTTTCTCAAGGCTTGCTGCCCATACTTGCAAATCAACAGGACCTGCTTTGCCGATAGCGCCTAATGCATATAGGTTTCTTTGACCAAGGATAGCATCAGTACCTATATAGTTACCATCTATATCTACATATTCTTTGGAATCTAAGCCTGCAAGTACACCCTCTATGGCACCCAAATCAAATCCATTTGTCTGAAGATACAATGCGCCTGCAAATGTCCAGTTTGGCACACCAGAATACAACGCTACTAAGCCGTTGCCTCTGTCGCCGTTGTAGCCTGACTCAGCCCATGGAGCAGGTATAGTGTATTTACCGCCGATAACAGCCAAATCTTTAACTCCTGAGTACAAGAAGTAGTATTTGTCGAAGTTAAATGATCTGCCGCCAAGGTCGCCTGTCGGAGCGCTTGCAGCAGTGTCAGGATTGTTATCTCCTTCTGTAGTCAAAGTCGTGCCAAAAGCTAAACCGTCAGCTATGGGAGCTACTACATTTAACTCGCCTGAAATTCTGATAGTTTCCTTTGTTACATCGTCACCGACTTTTGGGTTCTCAGTGAAATGTGTATATCTTAATCTCGCAAAACCTGTTACGTCAACGCCTTTGATAGCTTCCTCAAGCGGAGTTGCGCTTGCGAATGAGCCTAAAGCACCTACTGCGACTATCGCAGCTAAACTTAATCTGGTTAATTTCATTTTTGCTCCTTAAGCATAAAATTTATG
>JAITEH010000057.1 GCA_031282125.1 Campylobacteraceae bacterium | reverse complement strand
AGACCTGCTTTTTTGGCATGTTTTTGGACAAGTCCGAACTCATCCAAAACATTAAACGGCAATGAGCTAAGCCCGTACTGCTTGGCTATGCGAAGCTCATTCGCCTCCGCCGCCAACTCAAAACTTTGAAAAATCAACAATACAAACAATAAAAATATATTTTTCATAATTTCTCCTTTTTGTAATTAAAAAATTATGTTTACGCCGCACATCCTTTAATGCGGCGCTTTTTCCAAGAAACGAAGATTTCTCGCACCTCCTCTAAGCGCGAAAAACGTATCCGTTTCCAAGCCTCATGCAGTCATATTTAAGCCAATCTTTTTCCCTCCTCTTTTTTTACTTTTTCTATGTCGCGGTAACGCGCCGCAGGATGAGTGTCAGGCAGGCGGGAACGGCCGAAAAGCTTTTCTCTTAACGTTCCTTCATTATACGAGGTCGGATAAACGCCCCTTCTTTGCAGTTCTGGAATGAGGTATTTGATGATATCTTCAAACGTCTCATGCGACACGGCGTAAGCGACATTAAACCCATCAACGTCAGTCTCTTTGACCCAATCTTCCAAAGCGTCGGCTACCGTCGTCGCAGAGCCTACAAAAAAAGGTCCCACTCCTCCTATGCCGACCCATTTTGCCACCTCTTCGATAGTCCAATCCTTATCCTGCCACTGCCTCAAATGTTCAATGAACGTCGAACCCTCGCCAAAATCGATATCTTTCACCAAATCGCTTAGTTTAAATTTGCCAAAATCCTCACCCGTCCAGCCCGACAAAAGAGACAGCGCACCCTCTTTGGAGACATACTGCTGATACTCTTCAAATTTCGCCTTTGCCTTTTCGTCTGTCTCATCTACAATGATAGTAATCAAATCAAAAATCAAAATATCATTGGCATTTCTGCCCTCTTCCACTGCCTTTTGTCTGATAGATGAGACAACGCCTTTTAGGTGTGATTTGGAAGGTCCCGAGATGAAAACGGCTTCGGCATGTTTTGCGGAAAAATTTTGTCCTGCTTCGGAAACGCTGGCTTGAAACAAAACAGGTATTCTTTGAGGCGAAGGCTCGGTCAGACCAATGCCAGGTACTTCAAAATATTTGCCTTTGTGTCCTATCTCATGGACTTTACCTGGGTCGGCAAATATGCGTTTTTCACGGTCGCGTACCACTGCGCCATCTTCCCAGCTTCCCTCAAGAAGTTTGTAGATGACTTCAAGATATTCGTCGGCAATCTCATAACGCTTATCGTGCTCCTCCAAGCTTCTTTCTCCGACATTATGCGCGCCGCTTTCAAGATACGAAGTGACGATATTCCAGCCGACTCGTCCTTTTGTGTAGTGGTCTGCCGTGGCAATGCGGCGTGCAAATGTGTAAGGATGCTCAAAACTTGTAGAAGACGTTATGCCAACGCCTATATGTTTCGTAGCCGCAGTTATCGGTCCCGCCAGTTGCAATGGGTCGTTAAGCGGTATCTGCGCCCCGCTTTTAATCGCGGCGCGGGCGTTACCGTTGTAAATGTCATAATAACCAACCACATCGGCAATGAAAATCGCCGTGAAAAAACCCTCTTCCAGCTTTTTGGCAAGTTCCGTCCAATATTCCAAATCCTTATACTGCCACGACCTGTCTCTTGGGTGCGCCCAAAGTCCAGGCGCTTGATGCCCCGAACAATTCATCTCAAATGCGTTAAAATAAAACTTCTTCCCCATGATTTACTCCTTTTTGTAGATACTTTTACTCCTCATTCATCCGACACGGGTGTCAAAACTCCCTGCACCAGCGGGTCGTCAGTCGTCCTTAGGTATTCTCTAACTCTTGGGTCTGAAAATGCTTGCTGCAGTTTTTTTATCTGCGGGTCATCCAAAAACTTCGTTCCGATGACTAAACGCGAAGCAAAAGTTCTGTGAGCTTTTGGGAAAAGTATCCCTTTGTCTCTTGGGATTTTGCCCGCATCAAATAAAGAAACGTATGTTATTCCCGCGTCTATAGAGTCCAAAACGCGGGGTATGGTCGCAAGCTCCAACTCTCTAAAATCAAATTTTTTCGGATTGTAGGCGATATTTTTGATTTTGGCGACTCTTGGTTCTATTTTTTTATCCAGACCTATAAGCCCTTCGCGCTCCAACAGCCACAACGCCTGTCCTTGATTTGCACCGTCTATTGGTATAGCTATCACTGCGCCGACAGGCAGTTCATTGATGTTTTTGTATTTATCCGAGTAGATAGCAAAATTCCACTGAAATACCTCAACTGTAGGCGTGAGCTCAAATCCGTTAGCGCTTACTTCCTGTTTTAGCCACCATTGATGCTGCTGAATGGTAGCCGCAAATCCTCCTTCGGAAACAACCAAATTGGCTTGCGTACCGTCTGCCAAAGCAACAGCCTCTACTTTGATGCCATAGTCAGGCGCTATATACTTGCCGATATATTTGATGATACTCTCTTCGCCCGCATAAAACGGCGAATAATGAACCTTCAAAGTATCGCCGAAAGCGACAACGTCCGACCTTTGGGATTTGAAGTAAAAAAATGTGCCGATTAGCGCGGCTAACACAACGACGCTTACAATAATTCGTAAAGTTTTATTACTCTTTTTTATTTGAAATTCCGACATATTAACCTCCTTTTTGCAGTATCAATCCTTAGATACAGGCATCAAAACGCCATGCACCAGAGGATTATCCGTAGTTCTTAGATATTCCTCAACTCTTTTGTCTTTAAATACCTCTTGAAGCTTTTTTATCTTCGGGTCGTTTAAATACTTTGTCCCGATGACAAGTTGAGAAGCGAAAGTCTTGGGAGCGGGAGGGAAGAGTATCCCTTTCTCTCTTGGTATCTTACCTGCATCAAAATTTGCTATGTAACCAACTGCCGCATCAACCGAATCCAAAACTCGCGGCAGTGTCATCAAGTCAAATTCTCTAAAATCAAACTTGCGCGGATTATCCGTGATGTCGCGGATTTTGGCGACTCTTGGCTCTATCTGCGGGTTTAACACCAAAAGACCTTCGCGCTGTAAAAGCCACAACGCTTGAGCTTGATTTGCGCCGTCTATAGGTATAGCTACGATAGCATTTTGCGGCAATTCCTTAATGCTTTTATATTTATCGGAGTATATGCCAAAACCCCACTGGAACACGGGCAGAGTTGGAGTCAGTTCAAAACCGTTTGCGTCGATAACCTGCTTTAGCCACCATTGATGCTGATGGATAGTAGCCGCGTACCGACCCTCGGCAACCGCTAAATTTGCCTGTATGGAGTCTTGCAGTAAAACCGCTTCTATCTTCAAGCCATAATCAGGAGCAATATTTTGAGCGATAAATTTCAAAAGATGCTCTTCGCCCGCTATGGCAGGCAAGCAGTGAACTTTTAAAGTATCTCCAAAGACAACTTCGCCCGTTCTTTGAGATTTAAAGTAAAAAAATATACCGACTGCTATAACTAATATAATAACTACAGCAATGACCCATGTAAACCTATTACTCTTTTTTATTTGAAAATTTGTGTCTGTTTTTGACATGTCTAACTCCTTTTTTTGATTTAAGATAATTTCTTCTCTTTTTTGACTTTTTCGATGTCGCGATAACGAGCCGCAGGATGAGTGTCGGGAAGCTTTGAGTAACCAAACAGTTTCTCTCTCAATGTTCCTTCGTTATACGAAGTCGGATATACGCCTCTTCTTTGCAGTTCAGGCACTAAATACTTCACGATATCTTTAAAAGTCTCATGAGCGACAACATAAGAGATATTAAATCCATCCACATCAGTCTCTTCCACCCACTCCTGAAGCTCATCGGCGACTTTTTTGGCAGAGCCGACAAATGTAGGTCCAGCCCCTCCGATACCTACCCACTTTGCTATATCCTCTGTAGTTCCGCCTCTATCTGCAAAATGTTTCGTGGACGCAATGCTTGTATCGGAATCTATCTTGATATCTTCAGGCGAATCCGTCCTGCTAAAGTCAAATCCCGTCCAACCCGAAAGCAGCGTCAAACCTCCCTCGACGGAGATGTATTTTTGGTACTCTTCCAGCTTTGAGTATGCTTTTTCGTCCGTTTCATCCACGACAATCGTTATCAGAACGAAAACAAGAACCTTTTTTGGGTCGCGTCCGTTATCGGCGGCTCTTTTTCTTATATCCGAAACATACTCTTTGAGTTCTTGTTTTTCGAAAGAAGATGCGAACACAGCCTCTGCGTGTTTTGCGGCAAAATTTCTACCAGCTTCAGAAGTTCCCGCCTGAAATAAAAAAGGCGTACGTTGAGGCGAAGGCTCGGTCAGACCGATACCAGGCACTTCAAAGTATTTACCTTTGTGTCCTATCTCATGGACTTTATCGGGATCGGCAAATATACGTTTTTCGCGGTCGCGCACTACAGCGTCATCTTCCCAGCTTCCTTCAAGAAGTTTATAGATAACTTCAAGATATTCGTCGGCAATCTCATATCTAAGGTTATGTTCGGGCAGTTTTGTTTTTCCGTTATTTCTGGCGGCGCTGTCAAAATGTGAAGTTACCACATTCCAGCCTATACGCCCTTTTGTGTAGTGGTCTGCTGTGGCGATTCTGCGCGCAAATGTATAAGGGTGCTCAAATGTCGTCGAAGATGTAACGCCTATGCCGATATGTTTTGTCGCCTGCGCTACGGGAGCAGCTATCTGCAAAGGGTCGTTTACTGGTATTTGTATGCCGTTTTCTACGGCAACTCTCCAATCTTTTTTATATACGTCATAATAGCCCAAAACATCCGCTATAAAAATCGCGAAAAAATATCCCTCTTCCAAAATCTTGGCTAAATCCGTCCAATACTCCAAATCCTTATACTGCCACGCTCTATCTTTGGGGTGCGCCCAAAGTCCCGGCGATTGATGAACTGGACAGTTCATCTCAAATGCGTTAAAATAAAACTTTTTTCCCATGATTTACTCCTTTTTGTAAAAGCCTGCTCCTCACAGCAGGCATGTTTTTTAAAACTGCATTAAAAATCTGCTCCTCACAAGCAGATTTGCGCAGTTTCATTTTGAACTGTTTTGTATTTAAATACAGCCTATTCAAATCTCAAATACGCCAAAACCCTCGCCCCCCACAACGCTTTACGCGATCTCCTGTTTTGATGAAATTTGAACTGTTTTATATTTGCTTTTTTCATTAAAACAGACTAAAAATACCCCTTGCCGCCCTAAAATTAATTCTCGTAAAATATATAACTTGACGCCTGCATTAAGTCTTTTACTACGGGTGTACAGCCGTTAGATTTTTCAAATCAGCTTCAAATCTTTGTTGCTTGGCTTCCTCTTTTTTTACCTTTTCTATGTCGCGATACTTGGCGGCAGGATGAGTGTCGGGAAGCTTTGAGTAACCAAACAGTTTCTCTCTTAACGTTCCCTCATTATAAGAGGTCGGATATACGCCTCGCCTTTGCAGTTCAGGCACCAAATACTTCACGATATCTTTAAAAGTCTCATGGGCTACAACGTAAGAGATATTAAATCCGTCCACATCCGTATCTTTTACCCACTCTTGAAGCTCGTCGGCAACCTTTTTGGCAGAACCGACAAATGCAGGTCCAGGACCCCCGATGCCTACCCACTTTGCTATATCTTGGATAGTGCCGCTGTCATGTGTAAGAGCATTTGCGAAAGAGGAGCTGGCGTCGACATTGATTTTTATATTATCTGCCGAGTCGCTCAACTTATAATGACTCAAATCAAATCCTGTCCAACCAGAAAGAAGCGTCAAAGCTCCTTCGGTAGAGATATAGCTTTGATACTCTTCCAGCTTTGAGTACGCTTTTTCATCCGTTTCATCCACAACAATCGTTATCAAGGCAAAAACAAGTATTTTCTCTCTGCCGTTATCAGCGACTCTTTTTCTTATATCGGCAACATACTCTTTGAGTTCTTGCTTTTTGGAAGTCGATATAAATACAGCCTCTGCATGCTTTGCAGAAAACTCTTTTCCTGTTTCCGAAGTTCCGGCTTGAAACAGCACGGGGGTTCGCTGTGGCGAAGGCTCGGTCAGACCAATGCCAGGCACTTCAAAGTATTTGCCTTTGTGTCCTATCTCATGGACTTTATCGGGGTCGGCAAATATACGTTTTTCGCGGTCGCGCACCACTGCGTCATCCTCCCAGCTTCCCTCGAGAAGTTTGTAGATGACTTCCAGATATTCATCAGCAATCTCATAACGAAGGTCATGTTCGGGCAGTCTTGCCTTGCCGATATTTCTTGCACCGCTGTCAAACTGAGAAGTTACAACATTCCAGCCGACTCGTCCTTTTGTGTAATGGTCTGCTGTGGCAATGCGGCGAGCAAACGTATAAGGGTGTTCGAACGTCGTCGAAGCTGTAACGCCTATACCGATATGTTTTGTCGCCTGCGCTACGGGAGCAGCTATCTGCAAAGGGTCGTTCAGCGGTATTTGGACGGCTTCTTTGATTGCTGGGGAGACATTGCCTTTATAAACATCATAATAACCTATAGTATCAGCGATGAAGATTGCCGAAAATATTCCCTCTTCCAAAATCTTGGCTAAATCAGTCCAATACTCCAAATCCTTATACTGCCACGCTCTATCTTTGGGGTGCGCCCAAAGTCCCGGCGATTGATGAACTGGACAGTTCATCTCAAATGCGTTAAAATAAAATTTCTTACTCACAAACTCTCCTTTTTGTAAAATGCCCGCTCCTCACAGCAGGCATGTTTTTAAAAATGCGCTAAAAATCTGCTCCTCACAAGCAGATTTGCACAGTTTTATTTTGAACTGCTTTGTATTTAAATACAGCCGATTCAAATCTTAAATACGCCAAAAATTCCCGCTCCTCGCAACGCTTTACGCGATCTCCTGTTTTACTGAAATTTGAGCTGTTTTATATTTGCTTTTTTTATTAAAACAGACTAAAAATACCCCTTGCCACCCTAAAATTAATCCTCATAAAATATATAACTTGACGCCTGCATTAAGTCTTTTACGGGTGTACAGCCGTTAGATTTTTCAAATCAGCTTCAAATCTTTGCTGTTTGACTTCCTCTTTTTTTACCTTTTCGATATCGCGATATTTGGCGGCAGGATGATTGTCAGGCAGATATCGTCTGCCGAATATCTTCTCTCTTAACGTGCCATCTTTGTAAGACGTGGGATACACGCCTCGTTTTTGAAGCTCAGGAATGAGGTATTTGATGACGTCTTCCCATGTCTCATGCGAAACGGCGTAAGCTATATTAAGTCCGTCGATGTCGGTCTCTGCTATCCACTCCTGCACTATGTCAGCTACCGTTTTGGCCGATCCTACGAACACAGGTCCCGGTCCTCCGATACCTACCCAGCGCACCACATCGTCCACAGTCCAGTTGCGCTCAACGCCGTGCGTCAATGCATCGACAAAAGTAGAACCTGCGCCAAGGTCTATCGTGTTTGTGCGGTCGGTGGATTTGAATTTGGCAAAATCCACGCCAGTCCAGCCCGAAAGCAGCGCAAGCGCGCCGTCACGGTCGATATATTTGCTGTACTCTTCATATTTTGCCCATGCTTTTTCATCCGTCTCATCGACGATAATCGTAGCGATAGCAAACACCGCCACATCATGCGGGTCGCGCCCGTACTCTTTGGTATATTTGCGGATATTTGCAACGATATCTTTTAGTCCGCTCTTTTCAGGTCCTGATATAAACGCCGCTTCTGCATGCTGTGCGGCAAAACGCTGACCTCTTGGCGAAACGCCCGCTTGAAACAGCACGGGAGTTCGCTGCGGCGAAGGTTCACCCATGTGAATGCCCGGCACTTCAAAATACTTACCCTTATGTCCGATATTGTGTACTTTGTCGGGATTGGTAAATATGCCTGTTTCGCGGTTGCGCTCCACAGCGCCCTCTTCCCAGCTTCCCTCAAGAAGTTTATATATAACTCTTACATATTCGTCCGCTATCTCGTACCGCTCGTCATGCTCGCCAAGATCTTTTAAGCCGATATTGTGTGCGCCGCTGTCAAGATATGAAGTAACGATATTCCATGCAACGCGTCCGTTTGTATAGTGGTCTGCCGAAGTCAGACGTCTTGCAAAAGGGTAAGGGTGCTCAAATGTCGTCGAAGCCGTAACGCCGATGCCGATATGTTTTGTAGCATGAGCTATCGGCGCGGCAAGCTGAAGCGGGTCATTAACGGGAATCTGCGCGCCGCTTTTAATCGCAGCGCGGGCATTGCCGTCGTAAATATCATAATAACCGATTACGTCGGCAATAAAAAAAGCGTTGAAAAAGCCAAGTTCCAGCTTTTGCGCCAACTCTATCCAATAATTAAGGTCTTTGTACTGCCATGAACGATCCCTCGGATGTTTCCAAAGACCCGGTGATTGATGCCCCACACAATTCATCTCAAATGCGTTAAAAATAATCTGCTTACTCATTTAACCTCCTCGTTTGTAATAAGTCTGCAATTTTTGCGAAATCAGGATTGAGCTTATTTGCTCCTTGCCGTAAATTTTTCAGCAGGCTTGAAGCGGCTCGCCAGCGCGCTAAACGGCTCGCCCGTCTCTTCTTCTATATATTTTTCAATCGCCTCTTTAGTCTGCAAACCCAAAATCAACGACGGTTCGGACTGGAAGCGAAACAGCGCCGCGCCGCCTCGTTCATGCACAGTCGCCGCAGTAAACAGAGCCTGCGAATGAGCGGCATACTTCGGGTCTTCCAGATAAAGTCTTGTAGTTTCCGTAGCGCCGTATCCGTGATTTGCCCAGTGAGCGTCAAACTGTCGCGTAATCCAATCCGCATCAAAAGCGCCCTTATGCTCCTTCGCTGCTTTCACAAACGCCGCAACTTGGATAGACACATTCTGAGCCCCCTGCCCCGCAATCGGATCAAAAATGATAGCCGTATCTCCAAGCGCCGCCACAGGCTTTTTGCTTTTCGTAAAGGCAACGGCTTTGCGCACATGCGGCGTAACCGCTCCTTTGAGCCATGTAAATGGGTCGCTTTCAATTAGCGTAAATTTGTCTATCTCCGCCGCATCTTCAGGAAAATAGTCATGAAAAATATCTTTAAATATTTGCAAACTTGACGCCGAATCCGTAGCTTTGTCAAATCTCTGACGCCACTCGCTGTTTGGCTTCGCAAAACCCAAAAGACTCCAGCTTTGTCCGATGTCTTTGTGCAGTATGCCGCCCGTAAATATCTCTCCTTGCTCATTGTTGGCAGTGAAAAGATTGTGCTTCCAACCCGCTTTACTGCGGTAGTCAAACGTCTTTTTATCGTAAGGCAATCCCGCGACATTGACCGTCAAAAGATACCGCTGAGGCTCGGAATATACTGTGCGCGATTTGTCTATCTCAAAAAGGTCTATAAGTCCGCCTTTTCCCGTCGCCACTAACGTCAAATCATTTTCATTAGCAATCTTATCAAGTGTGTCTATCGTAACATCTTCTACTTTGAACGTCCCACCGCGTTCGATAAAACGTCTGATTCTATCGTCTGCTCTTAATCTCGGATCCACGCCCTGCGCTCTAAAATAACGAAAATCCGTATCAAACGTCAAAAGCGGCGTTTTGTCGGGGTTATATGCCCGCACCGAAAAACCGTCGGTGAACGAATCCTCGCCGTATATATTTTCTATAATCTGCGCATCCGCTTCCTGCGAAGGCTTTCCGAAATATATCGCCGTGCCCGTTGCGGGTACACCGTGAAGCAGAGTTTTGCGGTCTTTGTCGCTGTACAGCGTGACCTTGAAGCCCGCATCCAAAAGCCCTAAAGCCGCGCTTGAACCTGCAATGCCTGCGCCTATTATAGCCGCACTTCTTTTTGTAGCCATCTGTTATCCTCCATTTTGTTTGATTGGGGCGGCTTTTCTGCCGCCAAAGTTAAAAAGTTTTCGACTTTTAATGTCTGATTTAATCCACCGACACGGGCGTATAGATACCCTGCACCAACGGGTCGTTCGTCGTCTCAAGATATTGTCTTAATCTTGGATCTGAAAATGCCTGTATGAGTTTTTTGATTTGCGGGTCGTCCAAAAATTTCGTTCCGATGACAAGCTGGCAAGCAAAAATCCTAGGAGCCTTCGGAAATAAAAGTCCTTTGCTTCGCGGGATTTTACCAGCGTCAAAATTCGAGACATACCCCACGGCGATATCCACCGAATCCAAAACGCGCGGCAATGCCAAAAAGTCAAACTCTTTGAATTTAAGATTTCGCGGATTGCTCACTATATCTTTGATCTTCGCATTTTGACGCTCGCCGTTTAGTTTTATAAACCCTTCGCGCTCCAACAGCCACAACGCTTGAGCTTGATTGCCCCCATCAACGGGTATAGCGACCAATGCGCCATTTGGCAGGCTGTTCACGCTTGTGTGTTTGTCCGAATAGATACCAAATCCCCATTGAAAGATAGGAAAAACGGCGGTCAATTCAAAACCGTTAGCTTCGATGACCTCTCTTAGCCACAACTCATGCTGATAAATAGACGCCGCAAGCTCGCCCGAAGCCACTGCGCCGTTACCCAAAGATGAGTCTTGGATACCCACGCCCTCTATTTTGATGCCGTAGTCGGGCGCGATATGCTCATTGATATATTTTAGTATCTTCTCTTCGCCCGCCTCGGCAGGTTCGAAATGAATCTTCAGCGTCTCGCCGAACACAACTTTGTCGGGTTTTGACGCTTTGAAGTAAAAAAACACCGCAAGAGCGACGGCTAACACTACTAAGATAGCGATAATCCATGCGAGATTATTTCTCTTTTTTATCTGAAAATTTTGCGTATTTGCCATGCAATCTCCTAATTCTCAGATACCGGCGTCAAGACGCCCTGCACCAGCGGGTCATCCGTCGTCTCAAGATATGTTTTGAGTCTTGGGTCGGCAAACGCTTGGCGGAGTTTTTGGATTTGCGGGTCGTTTAAAAATTTCGTTCCGATGACTAACTGCGAAGCAAAAGTTCTCGGAGCTTTTGGGAAAAGTATCCCTTTGTCTCGTGAAATCTTACCCGCGTCAAATTGCGACACATACCCCACAGCCGCATCCACCGAGTCCAAAACGCGCGGCAAAGTCAGCAAATCAAGCTCTTTGAACTGAAAGTTGCGCGTATTTGTAACTACATCGCGGATTTTGGCGACTCTTGGCTCTATGTTTTTGTTAAGACCGATGAGCCCCTCGCGTTCCAACAGCCACAATGCCTGCCCTTGATTTGCGCCGTCTATGGGTATGGCTATCACTGCGCCTGCGGGCAGTTCATCGATGCTTGCATGCTTATCAGAATAGATACCAAATCCCCACTGATACACTGGAAAAACAGGCGTCAAATCAAAACCGTTTGCATCCACCACCTGCTTTAGCCACCATTGATGCTGGTAAATAGTCGCGGCGTATTGTCCGTCCGCTACGGCACGGTCAGCTTGCACGGGGTCTTGAAGTCCCACAGCCTCTAACTCTATACCGTAATCAGGCGCGATATTTTTGGCAACATACTGAATGATGCGCTCTTCGCCCGCCATAGCAGGCTCAAAATGCACTTTCAGCACTTTGCCGAAAACTACCGTGTCTGAGCTTTGGGATTTGAGATAGTAAAACAGCCCAGCTGCCGCGGCTAACGCTACTAAAACTATGATAATCCATGCGAGATTATTTCTCTTTTTTATCTGAAAATTTTGCGTATTTGCCATGTAAACTCCTAATTCTCAGAAACAGGCGTCAAAACGCCCTGCACCAATGGGTCGTCAGTCGTCCTTAGATACTCTTGTATCCTAGGATCAGCAAACGCCTCTTGAAGTTTTTTGATATTCGGGTCGTTCAAAAACTTTGTTCCGATGACTAAACGCGAAGCAAAAGTTCTTGGAGTTTTAGGGAAAAGTATCCCTTTGTCTCTTGGGATTTTGCCTGCATCGAACAGCGAAACGTATGTTATGCCCGCATCGATAGAGTCCAAAACGCGCGGCATAGTTAATAAATCAAGCTCTTTAAATTTAAACTTGCGAGGATTTACGGCGATATCGCGGATTTTGGCAGTTTTCGGGTCTATGTTTTTGTCTAGACCTATTAACCCCTCACGTTCCAACAGCCACAATGCCTGCCCTTGATTTGCGCCGTCTATTGGTATGGCTATCACAGCGCCCTCAGGCAGTTCGTCGATGCTTCTATATTTGTCCGAATATATAGCAAAGCTCCACTGAAATACCTCAACTGTGGGCGTTAGCTCAAATCCGTTAGCTTCCACGACCTGCTTTAACCACCATTGATGCTGTAGGATAGTACCCGCAAAGCCTCCTTCGGAAACTACTCTATTTGCCTGCAAATCGTCTTGCAGCGCGACGGGCTCTACTTTGATGCCGTAGTCAGGCGCGATATGTTCGGCGATATATTTCAATATCCTCTCCTCGCCTGCGTAAGATGGCATGTGATGAACTTTAAGCGTGTCTGTAAAAACGACAACGTCCGACCTTTGGGATTTGAAGTAGAAAAACGCCGCGATTGCCACTGCCAATACGATAACAACCAAAGCAATCCACAGCGGTTTTCTATTCTTTTTTAATTGAAAATTTGCATCCTGCGCCATACATAAACTCCTTTAATGACTTGTTTTGCGGACAAGATAATCACCTATCCATTGAATAATCTGAATACTCACAATCAAAATGACAATAGTCGAAATCATGATATTATGGTCAAACCTCTGATATCCGTAAACAACGGCGAGATATCCTATGCCTCCCGCGCCTATCGTACCCGCTATAGCCGAATACTCTATCATCGAAATGGTATTTAGCGTGATAGCGGCTATGATGCTGGGGAATGCTTCGCTAAGCTGCGCTCTGGTTATGATTTGCAGCCATGAGCCGCACGATACTAATCCCACGGCATTCACTTCGCGCGGCAAATCGCGCAATGCATTTTCGACCAAACGCGCAAAAAACGGTGTTCCAGCTATGACCATCGGCACAACGGCGGCGCGTATGCCTATCGTTGTTCCCGTGATGTATTTTGTAAATGGGATAATAGCCGCCATCAACACCAAAAACGGCAAAGAGCGGCCGATATTCACAAACCAGCTAAGCACATAATTAAACCGCCGCCTTGGAAAAAGCCCAAAATCCGAAGTGTTAAACAATAGTACGCCCGTTATGCCGCCTATGATGATGACCAGCACCATCACAATGCCGACCATCGTTACCGTTTCAAGATACGCTGGTATCAACAAAGTATGCACTTCCGGCCACGGCGTATCGTTTCCTAATACTTGTGCGCTCATACGGCAACCCTCCTGTTAAAATCGGTATCATTTTTAAACTCTGCATGCAAACCTATAAGCTGCAAAGCTTTACTGATAACTAAAATATCTACATGATTTAAATCCAAAAACTCAAATCCCACAAGCGCGCGCCCGTAAAAGCTCTTTTCGCCTATCTGCTCGATATTCGCTCCGAGTAGATGCACATTGACATTTAACTGTCTGCTTAGTATCTGCGACCAGTCGGATGGGACATTGTCGCCGTAAGTAAGCTCCGCGACAAGATGTCTGTTGTTGAACGCGTCCGCGACTTTAAGAGATATGAGCTGTCTGCCTATTTGGGAGTTTGGATTTGAGACCAAATCCTGCACTCTGCCCTGCTCGACTATCACGCCGTCTCTTATGGCGGCGATGGAGTCTGCGATATTGCGCACTACATCCATCTCATGCGTTATCAAAATAATAGACAAATCAAACTCATCGCGCAATTTTCTCAAAAGGCGCAAAATCGTCTGGGTTGACTGCGGGTCTAATCCCGACGTAGCTTCATCCGACAAAAGTACCTGCGGATGCAGTGCAAGAGCGCGGGCAATGCCTACGCGCTGCTGCTGACCGCCAGAGAGCTGCGAGGGATAATAATTGCCCCTGTCGGACAGACTCACAGCCTCCAACAGCTCTTTTACTCTTCTATCTATATCTGATTTGACGACGCCCAAATACTCCAGCGGAAGAGCGATATTTTGCGCGGCTGTTTTCCTGTGCAGTAGAGCGGATGATTGAAAAATAGTGCCGATAGCGCGGCGTTCTTTGCGCAAATTTTCGCCCGAGAGATTTGAGAGGTCTTTGCCGTTGACGAGGATAGAGCCCTCGCTTGGACGCTCTAAAAGGCTGATGCATTTGGAAAGCGTGGATTTTCCTGCGCCGCTTGGACCCACAACTGCCGTTATGGAGCGGTCGGGCACAGTCAAACTGATATCTTTCAATACCGAAACAGAGCTTCCGTCAGGTCTTACATAACTTTTTGACAAATTTTTTATTTCAATCATCATTCACTCCTTTTTGTATTAAGATGAATAGGTTTTTACTTGTTCTTGGCTTCCTCTTTTTTCACCTTTTCTATATCGCGAAAGCGTGCCGCAGGGTGATTGTCTGGAAGTTTTGCATAACCGAATATCTTCTCTCTTAACGTACCTTCATTGTAAGACGTCGGATAAACGCCGCGCTTTTGAAGTTCGGGCACAAGGTATTTGACTACGTCGGCAAATGTCTCATGAGAGACGGCGTAAGCGATATTAAATCCATCCACATCCGTATATTCAACCCACTCTTGAAGCTGGTCGGCAACTGTTTTGGCAGAACCTACAAATAACGGCCCAAGTCCGCCGATACCAACCCAGCCCGCAAGCTCGTTTGGCGTCCAATCCTTTTCGCCGTTTGTCAAATGCTCTACCACGGAGATAATGGCGTTGGTATCCTCTTTTTTGACGGGCTCGTCAGGCTTGTATGCGCCAAAATCGATTCCGCTCCAGCCTGCCGCCAACGCAAGCGCGCCCTCTTTGGAGACATATTTTTTGTACTCTTCATGTTTTGCTTTTGCTTTCTCGTCAGTCTCATCGACGATAATCGTAATCAGCGCAAGAATGAGCGTTTTTTTAGGGTCGCGTCCGTTTTCTGCGGATTGCTTGCGGATATCGGCGACATACTCTTTAACCACTTTTTTGCTTGGCGTAGAGACAAAAACAAGTTCCGCATGCTTTGAAGCGAACTTTTTACCAGCTTCGCTTGAGCCTGCCTGAAACAGTACTGGCGTACGCTGCGGCGAAGGCTCTGTTAGACCGATGCCGGGCACTTCAAAATATTTGCCTTTGTGTCCTATCTCATGAACTTTATTTGGGTCGGCAAATATGCGTTTTTCACGGTCGCGCACAACTGCGCCGTCTTCCCAGCTGCCCTCGAGAAGTTTGTAGATGACTTCAAGATACTCTTCGGCTACTTCGTAGCGGTTATCATGACGATTTAAGCCGTTGTCGCCGACATTTCTCGCTCCGCTCTCAAGATAAGAAGTGACGATATTCCAGCCTACGCGCCCTTTTGTGTAGTGGTCTGCTGTGGCGATTCTGCGTGCAAAAGTGTATGGATGCTCAAATGTTGTCGAAGATGTGATGCCGATACCGATATGTTTTGTCGCCTGCGCTACGGGTCCTGCTATCTGCAAAGGGTCGTTTACGGGGATTTGAACGCCGTTTTTCACAGCCGCTTTTGCGTCTTTGTTATAAACGTCGTAGTAACCGATAACGTCCGCTATAAAAATAGCCGTAAAAAAGCCCTTTTCCAATGTCTTGGCCAAATCCGTCCAGTATTCCAAATCTTTATACTGCCAAGATCTGTCTCTTGGGTGTGCCCAAAGTCCGGGCGACTGGTGTCCTACGCAGTTCATCTCGAATGCGTTGAAAAAAATCTTTTTGCTCATAGTTTCTCCTAAAATGTATTGTTAAAAATTATCTCTCTTCGTTAAAGCCGCCAAATCGGACTTTATCAAAACTCTCCCGTCAATCGGACGCATCAAAGTCAAATCTCATCACTCCTCCTTCAAAAATTTATTTATCAAAATAACTTTTAAATTTTACGTTTTAGGGTGTTATAACAGCGGTTTTATAGGATTTTATATTTGGATTGACGCTTGACAATCATGTAATGTTTGGAGATGCGAAGATGACGCGCATACACCAAAACAATTAATAAAAATATACTCCTCACTGCATACTCCCGTTCATTGTTTTTAGCGTTGATAATCTTGGAAAGATTGACAAAACTCCCTTTTGTAATGCGTCTGTGCCAATCTCTCTGCCGTGGTGTTTTAAGGAACACCACAAAACCGTAATTTAAATGAACCAAAAACCAAATCTTCTATTGTCGGACAGAGTTTAGAAGATTTAATCCTTAGTTAATCTATCAATATAATTGAATATACATTTTGTATTCTATACTCAATACCATTAAATACAACTTAAAAAACAAGAGTTTATATATCCGATTACTAAATTTTAATAGAAATTTGTGTTTATTAATGATGGGGCTGGTTTGAACTTTTGTCTGTTTTTGTGCGGTAACCTGCCTTTTTCCGTCATTGCGAGTTGACACAGCCAGCGTGGCAATCCATTTGCTTTCCGTCATTTCTGCATGGCAAGCTTTTAGAAAGCGTGTATCGTGAGGGAATGCGGGAATCCGCCCTCCCCTCCGTCATTCCCGCGCAGGCGGGAATCCATCTTTTAAACTATTGCTCAAAATATACAACTCTTTTGCTTTCAATGAGTCTTAATTTCTGGATTCCCGTTTTCACGGGAATGACAGAATGGAAGATTTACGTCATTGCAAGTCGCAAAGCGACGAAGCAATCCAGAAAAAAATATTCAGTGTTTAACTGTATTTACAATGAATAATCCTATATATTCCTAATTCCCGCGACCGAACGAAAGCTTCCAAAGAAAACGCATATCGTGAGGGAATGCGTAAATCCGCCCTCTCTTCCGTCATTCCCGCGCAGGCGGGAATCCATATTTATCTCTCTTTCGTCATTGCGAGTCGCAAAGCGACGAAGCAATGAAATAAAATAGTAATCTTTAAACCCACGCATTTGTGTCGCCGAAGTATTTTTGATTTTGCGAGGATAAAGCGTGAGGACTTGTTTGAA
>JAITEH010000025.1 GCA_031282125.1 Campylobacteraceae bacterium | reverse complement strand
AGTATAACTTCAACCGCGCGCATTGTCGTGGATGAGCTAAGAAGCAAAGGCAGGAAAGTTGGGCTTTGCAAGATACGATACATGAGACCTTTCCCTCATGAAGATATATCGGCTTTGAGTGCAAAAGTTATCGGGGTTTTGGAAAAAGATATCTCTTTTGGGTACGAAGGGACGGTTTTTACAAATGTAAATTCAGCTCTTATAAGGGCGCAGAAAAATCCCAAAACCGTCAATTTTATAGCGGGACTTGGCGGCAGAAGCATCACAAAGTATGATATACATAACATGTTGGATATTTTAGAGTGTGCAAAGACCGGCGAGAAAACAGAACAGGTGCAATTTGTAAATTTGAGAGTTAAAGTATGATGAAAATAAATTTTAGTTTGGTTTCGGGAGGCGGATTTGAACCGCCGACCTCTATTATCATGATTGAGAGTTAAAACATGGCAGCGGTAAATATCAAAAACATAACGCAAGACGAGCTGTTTTTCGGACACAAAGCGTGCGGCGGATGCGGCGGAAGTTTGACGCTTAGACTTGCTTTGAAAGTCATAGGCGACAGGGCTTTCACCGTAGTTCCTGCAGGGTGTATGTCGGCTGTAGGATTTATCTATCCGCAGATGGCTTTTGGCGTCAATGCCATCATCTCATCATTTCCTGGAACTGCCTCGATGCTCTCGGGAGTTGCGGCAGGAGCGCGCGCTCTTGGGCTGGAAGATTATCATGCGGTGGGATTTGCAGGAGACGGCGGGACGGCTGATATAGGTTTGCAGGTTCTCTCGGGCGCGATAGACAGAAACGACAAAATCATCTACATCTGTTACGACAACGAAGCTTACATGAACACGGGCGTGCAAAAAAGCTCTCTCACTCCGCGCGGCGCGCTTACGACGACTACGCCTGTCGGCAAAAAAGCAAAAGGAACGCTGACGCATAAGAAAAATATGTTTGAGATAGCCGCGGCGCACGGCATCGCATACGCCGCGACGGCAAGCATGGGGGCGGTTCCCGATTTTTTGAAAAAGGTAGAAAAAGCCAAACATATAGACGGAACATCATATATTCATGTATTTGCTCCATGTCATGTAGGGTGGGGATTTGACTCTTCCAAAACGATTGATATCTCAAGAAAAGCGCTCTCATGCGGACTTTGGTATCTTGCCGAATACGAAGACGGGGAGTTTATACTAAACCAAAATCCAAAAGAGTTTTCGCCCGTCGAGGAGTATCTGTATGCGCAGGGACGATTCAGGCATTTGAGCGATGAAGACATAGCCGTTATAAAAACGAGCAGAGACAAACAGTGGGAAAAGATGAGAACAAAATGGATAAGTAAAAAGGTTTGATTGCAAAACGGTGCGGTTTTGTTTTTTTTGCCATTTAGTATTTTTAATTATTTTCGCTTTTTTCCGTCATTCCCGCGCAGGCAGGAATCCAAAAACAATCATCACTGTGTAACTATAATAAGCAGAGGAAATACTTCACCGTTCATTTCATCATTGCGAGTCGCGAAGCGACGAAGCAATGAAATAAATATTAATCTTTAAAACCACGCATTTGTGTCGCCGAAGTATTTTTGATTTTGTGAGGATAAAGCGTGAGGACTTGTTTGAAGTTGTTGCTTGCAACAACTGAGTCCGCAACGCTCTTGCCCATAAAAGCAATGCTTTTATGGGACCCAAAAATGCCCGAGCAAAACAAAAATACGAGGGGTATCCCACAGGGACGATACAACCGCGTGGTAAGTTCTTTGCCTCTTTCTTGCTTGGTCAAGAAAGACAGTCGCTAAAGCTTTAGATTTAGCGAAACAAAAGGAATTAAAAATGTTTTTAATATCTTTTTGGATTCCCGCCTGCGCGGGAATGATGGAAATAGGTGCAACTGTCATTGCGAGCGAAGCAATCTAGCTTCTTCCGCCAAAGCAAAAAAACTGATAAAACTCATGTAATCTTGCGGCAATAAATATTCAATACGATTTTGTCATCTATATCTTAGGAGACGAAAATGAGGAAGTTATCTTATATCAATCTTATCGCCGCACCGTTATGTGCGTTATTGCTCATGGGATGCAATGGCGATAGCGATAAAAAGCAGGAGGCAAGCGTATCCTTTTCAGTAGAACGCAATAAAACCGATAAAGTTTATACGTTAAACACCGAAGGAGACGGACATTGGCAGATATTTGCAGGAGAGACGCCTGATAGTATCGATGCAAATACCGCTATTGTTGAGAGCAATGGTGCAAGTAAGGTAAATATCGCAAGTTTTCCGCCAAATAAACGTATCTATTTTCAGTATGTTTTGGACAATAACACGAAAATTACCGCGTCGGAGAGACTTTTGCCCATGCAGGGAGCTTACAATGTCAGAGATACGGGAGGCTACAAAACCGTTGACGGTAAAACAGTCAAGTGGGGCAAAGTATTTCGTTCGGGCGATTTAAATCAACTAACAGCCGACGATATAACTTACCTTGAAAATATCGGCATAAAAACCGTTGTAGATTTTCGCGACATCGATGAAAAAAATGCCGCGCCAGATATGCGACCTAGCACTCGTGTAAACTACTTCGAGTATCCTATCGCTACGGGCAGTCTTTTGCAAATAGGAAGTACGGTCGAAGAAAATAGACAATTGCTTGTCGATGGAAACAAGCTGTTTGTTACTGATTTTCAAGATGTGTACAAAAACTTTTTTGCAGCGTTGATGAATGAAAATAATCTGCCGCTTCTGTTTCATTGCAGTGCGGGCAAAGATAGGGCGGGATTTGCGGCGGCGATGTTTTTGTCGGCTTTGGGCGTGGATAGAGAGACTGTTATCCAAGATTATCTGCTTTCTGGTATTTATGTAGAGGAGAAATATGCCGCGACTGTGAGCGCAGCTCCGTATTTAGCTCCCGTCATGACGGTTTATAGAGAGTATATTGAAGCGGCTTTTGATACGATAGATAAGGATTATGGCGGCGTTGAAAACTATCTGCGCAATGAACTTGACGTGGATTCGGAACTCATGAAATCAATCTATGTCGAATGAATTTAAGCGGTTGTTTGGTATATCCAAACAACCGTTTTTTACTTCAAGCAGTTACGGCTGGTTTTTACAGGAATGGCGGAAAAGTTTGTGTCCCTCTTTCTCCGTCATTCCCGTGATTGACAAGCTTTTAAAGAAAACGCATATCCACCCATTCTGTCATTCCCGCGCAGGCGGGAATCCAAAAAAAGCATTCAAAATATTTTCTATTCCTTTTTATTTCGCTAAAACCTTTAGGTTTTAGCGACCATCTTTCTTGAACAAGCAAGAAAGAGGCAAAGAACTTGCCACGCGGTTGTGTCGTCCTAATAAATATATTAGGATACCCTCGTATTTTTAATTTTGCTCGGGCGTTGCGGGACTCAGTTGTTGTTTACAACAACAACTTCAAACAAGTCCTCACGCTTTATCC
>JAITEH010000016.1 GCA_031282125.1 Campylobacteraceae bacterium | reverse complement strand
GAAGCTTACAGCAAAGAGTTAGAAACGGAGATTGTGCGCAAAGCGGCTGAGGATGCGGCGGAAAAAGAGGAAGTAAAGAAAGAGGCTAAAAAAGAAGAGGTTAAAGCGCAGACATATAACAACGATACTCCCGCTGTCGGCAGCAACGAGTATTGGAATCAAATTTTGAAAAGGTAAGCGTTAATACAATGAATATAGAGCAGATTCACGATGTAAATCTTGAGCCGTATGAAGTTGAAGATTTGTCTGTAGCGCTGAAAAATTATGTCCTTTTTTCTAAAATCGGCAATGTTATTCACGCTTGTGTCAATGAGAATTACATGGAGAGCGCGTTTGAGTATCTTTCAAAACTCAAAGACGAATACCAAGTAATCTTTTTGGATGAAGAGTCCTACGATAAGCTTTTCAATAAATTTTTGGAACTTCGTACAGACAGAGAGCTTGATACGATAGACAAAAACGCCGAAGAAGAGGCTGGCGGCGAAGATATGAGCCTTAGCGAATTTTTGCGAAATTCGGGCGATATCTTAACTTCCGAAGAGTCTGCTCCTATAATAAAATTTGTAAATTCGCTTTTTTATCAGGCTATCAAAAAACGCTCGTCCGACATCCATATAGAGATGCATGAATTCAAAGGCGATGTGCGGTTTAGGATTGACGGCGTTTTGACAAAACACATAGAGCTTGAGAAAAATATCCTCAATCTTGTCGTCAGCCGTATAAAAGTTATCTCCAACCTTGACATCTCCGAAAAACGTATCCCACAAGATGGCAGAACGCAGATAAAGATAGCGGGACGCACGCTGGATATTCGTGTATCTATATTGCCGACATATTACGGCGAGAGAGTCGTTATGAGGATATTGATGAATTCCGAGACGATACCGACTTTGTCCGAACTTGGATTCAGCAAAGAGTTAATCGACGAATTAAACAATATCCTGAACCACTCTTATGGCATTATCTTAGTAACGGGACCGACAGGCAGCGGTAAATCGACTACACTCCACTCATTTTTGCAAAAGTTAGCTTCGCCCGACAAAAATATCATCACGATAGAAGACCCTGTCGAATACAAAACGAGCAACGTCAATCAAATACAGGTCAACAATAAAGTAGGTCTTACTTTTGCGGCGGGTCTGCGCTCTATACTAAGGCAAGACCCCGATATCATAATGGTAGGCGAGATACGCGATAACGAAACCGCGTCCATAGCTACGCAAGCGGCGCTTACGGGACATCTTGTCTTCTCTACATTGCACACGAATAACGCTACTTCGGCGATAACAAGACTTGTTGACATGAAGATAGAACCTTTTTTAATCTCTTCAACGCTTTTAGCCGTTTTAGCTCAAAGATTGGTGCGGCTTTTGTGTCCTCACTGCAAAGAAGAAGATGAAATAGCCGAAGAGTTCGCCGATAAACTCTCCATTAAGCGCGGTACGAAAATATACAAAGCCGTCGGATGCAAACAGTGCAGTTACACAGGCTATGTAGGCAGGCAAGCAGTTGGGGAATTATTGGTGATGAACAACGATATCAAAACCATACTCAAAACCACCACCAATGATTATCAGATTCGCGCTTACGCACAAGAAAAAGGCATGGTTTTCTTATCTGCAAAACTAAAACAGCTTTTGTGCGACGGGGATATATCGCTGGAAGAAGCCATCAGGATAGGCATTAAAGATGAATAGAGCTTTTACGCTTATCGAGATTTTAATCTGCGTCGTCATCATCGTAACGGTAGGCATCGGACTTTTGAAGACCAGCTCTACCAGCGCAAAGCTTATAAGTTATGCAAAATCCAAAAGCACGGCGTCGGGTTATTTTTCTGTTTTGCTGTTGAATACTGACGTTTGCGAAGACAAAGATACTAATATGTATGATGTCTTAAAGACGAAATTCAACATAAAAGACGATGAACTCGTGAGTATCTTAAAAGAAGAGGATTTAAACTGCGTAAGCGAAGAGGTAACAAATATCAAATTAGCCGATACGGATATCAACCAAACTATAGAAGATATATCGCAGATAAGTTTTGTCGTCAATAAAATCAGCGCATCATTTAACGCCTCAAATATCGTAGGCTATGAAATGAAGGTCGGGAAGTGAAAAGAGCTTTCACGCTGTTGGAAGTGATTATATCTATCGCTATATTTGCGCTGATAGCGGTTTATATGTATCAAAGTATCAATGTCGTTACGATAGGCAACAGTTTTTACGAACGCAAATACACCGACGATGAGCGTACCGATAAAGTGCGCCGTCTGTTTTATAACGACCTGTTTTTACAGACGGATGTCTATGCCAACGCTGCGATAAATCAAAACGGAGATTTTGATATATTTTATCTTCACACGAAAAACTCCATTCATGCCATGACTTCGCCGTATGTGGCTTATTTTGTAAATGACGGCGCGCTGTTTCGGGTAGAGAGCAAAGCCCGCGAAATAATGCCGCCAAATTACCAAGTTGCCGAACGCATAAAAGTTGACAAATTATTTGATAACGTAACGCTTTTTAGGATTTACGAGAACCAAAACTCGTATCTTATAAGTTACTATTACGATGACAAACTCACCTCTTTTCAGATTTCACTGCCGCCAAAAGCAGGCGCGCAGGGCAATAATACAAATAGAAATTAGCAGACGGTTTTAAGCCGACTGCAAATGTTTTTAGGAGCGATTAGTGATTTTATTTAGGGAAAGAGATTTTGTCTATATCGCGATATTGGTTACTATATTTGTTGAGTTTTTTATCGCAGATTGGTATTGGGTGCAAAATACTTATCATCCGTCAGCGGCAAAAATCAATAAACTTACACTAAAAGCCGAGCAGGGAGACGCTGAAGCGTTTGAACGTTTGATTAGACACTACATGTTTATAGAGCAAAACATGAGCAAAAAAATTGATTTCTTTCATAAATATCAAGATAAAAGAGATTTTTTAAAGAGGGAATTATCAATATATTGCGAATTTACTAAAAAAGATTGCGAAATCGATCCAACGATAAAACATAAAGCAGGATTTTTGTTGGATTGTGAACTTATCAAAAAGCAGTGCGAAGAGTTTAAGTGATGTGTTCATGTAAGCATGTGTCAATCATAAAAATATTGTTATATTTAGTCATTTTATTTTTACTATTTGTAATAGCAATATCTCTAATAAGTAGATTTAAATATGCTTCCATAACAACAGAACGAGATGTTCAAAAGTATGCCTATGAGCTTGATAGAAACAGTTCAAATATGTTTTTGGAATATTACTACTACCACAACATTTTAGATAGGAAATTAAAAGATAACAACAGAACGCGTACGGTTGATTTTTTACTTAAATATCAGCATCTAAATAATGATATTGTCTGTTTTGAACTGCGCGGAGTAGGTCTAAATATTTCAAAAAATTCATATAGATATCAGGAAAGATTACAGGCAATAAAAAATTGCAGAAAATTAGAAGTAGTTGATGAAAGTGCAGATAAACAGTTCGAGACTTGATAAAGGAAATTTTTAATATTTTTCTGTTATTGCGCGCGCAATCTCTTCCGTCATTCCCGCGACCGAACGACAAGCTTACAAAGTAAGCGCATACCGTGAGGGGAGGCGGGAATCCATCTTCTCCTTTCGTTATTACAACAATTATGAAATTGCGAAGCAGTCATGTCATTACGTCATTGCGAGAAGTGCGAAGCACGACGAAGCAATCCAGAAAAATATCAAACATTTAATCATGCCTGTAATTTACAAACTCATGTATTCCGTCATTCCCGCGAAAACGGGAATCCAAGCTATTCTCTCTTATCTCACAAAGTCTAAAGCCTTTGCGACCATCTTTCTTGAACAAGCAAGAAAGAGGCAAAGAACTTGCCACGCTGGTTGTGTCGTCCTTATTAGGATACCCTCGTATTTTTAATTTTGCTGTTTGCTGGGTCCCATAAAAGCATTGCTTTTATGGGCAAGAGCGTTGCGGAACTCGTTGTTGCAAGCAACAACTTCAAACAAGTCCTCACGCTTTATCCTTGCAAAATCAAAAATACATCGGCGACACAAATGCGTGGGTTTAAAGACGCATTTTACTGCATTGCTTCGCCAATTTCATTGGCTTGCAATGCACGCAAGATACATTCCCGCTTTATTCCATTACTACAAAATACTTGCTATTTTTCATAAAATACGCTATTATGTACATAATTATGTAATTAAAGGATTAACAATGCAAGTTATGAGTGTAGCGGAAGCAAGAAAGAGCTTCAAATCTGTAATTGACAGCGTACTATTTAATAACGAAAATGTAATTATTCACAGAAAAGCAAAAGAGAGCGTTGTAGTTATCTCATTAGATGAGTTTAACGCTATAAAAGAGACGGAATATCTTCTAAGCACACAAACAAATAAAAAGAGACTTTTAGATTCTATCGAACAGCTTGAAAGCGGCAAAGGCATTAAAAAAGAGCTCATGCAATGAGTTTGATTTGGAGCGATAAAGCTTGGGAAGATTATATTTATTGGCAGAATAATGATAAAAAGATACTCAAAAAGCTAAATGCTTTGATAAAAGAGTGTCAAAGAACGCCACTTGAAGGCATGGGCAAGCCAGAAGCCCTCAAACATTCGCTTTCAGGATACTACTCAAGAAGGATTACAGAGGAACATAGATTAATCTACAAATCAAACAAAGATGATATCTTTATCGTTCAATGCAGATTTCATTATGATAAATGATAATGCGGGTATATAAACGCCTGCGTACATAAATAAAATAATCTTATCAGACTTATCGCAAAGCGACGAAGCAATGAAATAAATAGTAATCTTTAAACCCACGCATTGTGTCGCGCAAGTTTTTTGATTTTGCGAGGATAAACAAAAATACGAGGGTATCTTGCAAAGACAACACAACCAGCGCGGCAAGTTCTTTGCCTCTTTCTTGCTTGTTCAAGAAAGATGGTCGCTAAAATCTAAAGATTTTAGCGAAACAAAAAGGAATTGGAAAAGATATTCTGGATTGCCACGACACTTCGTGTCTCGCAATGACAAAATAACATGATTACTTGGTTAAATTCATATAATTAAAGATGGATTCCCGCCTGCGCGGGAATGACAGAATAGAAATTTCTTTTGTCATTCATGCGTCACTCTCCGTCATTCCCGCGCAGGCGGGAATCCATCTTAAAGCTTTACAATTTGCAATTAACCAACTTACAAATGCACAGGCATGACAAAACGAGATAAAAAACAAAAGCTTTTTATTGTTGTATAATTACGAAAAATTAAGGAGGCAAAGGTGAATATCAAAAGTACGGTGACTTTAAGCAACGGTGTGAAAATGCCAAAATTCGGATTTGGCGTGTGGCAGATAAATGAAGGCAAAGAAGCCGCAAATGCCGTGCATGAAGCGTTGAAAACAGGCTATGTATTGATAGATACGGCTGCTATTTACGGCAATGAAAAGAGTGTGGGCGAAGGGCTGAAAGATTTTCGCCGAGACGAGTTTTTTCTCACGACAAAAGTCTGGAATGACAACCAAGGCTACGATACGACTCTGCAAGCCTGCGAAGAGAGCCTTAAAAAACTTGGGGTTGATTTTGTGGATCTGTATCTTGTGCATTGGCCTGTACGTGGCAAGTTTGCGGATACTTGGCGCGCTATGGAGAGGCTTTATGAGGAGGGTTTGACGCGCGCTGTGGGCGTTAGTAATTTTACGCAGTTTCATATAAATGAGATTTATAAGAGTGCTCATGTCCCGCCCATGGTCAATCAAATAGAAATCTCGCCGTTTATCACCCAAGCGCCTTTGCGCGAATTTTGCGCTCAGGAGGGTATCGCTGTGGAAGCGTATTCGCCGCTTGGACGCGCCAAAATATTGAAAACTCCGCAGCTTATTAAGATAGGCGAAAAGTATGGCAAAACTCCCGCTCAAGTCATCTTAAGATGGCATCTGCAAAACAACATTATCCCGATACCAAAATCCTCTCATGCAGAGCGCATCAGAGAAAATGCGGATATTTTTGATTTTGAACTGAGCGCGGATGAGCTTAAAACGATAAGTGCGCTCAATCAAAACAAACATGCGATAAAACAGGCGTTTTTCTCGTTTGACGAGCATGGAAGCGTTATTTTATAAATTTTAAAAGGGGTGGATTTATGAAAAAGACTTTACTGCTTTTAACTCTGACTTTAACATTTCTATTTCCTGCAAGCTTTGATTGCAACAAAGCAAAAACAGATGTTGAAAAGTTGATATGTTCAAATGAAGAACTCTCAAAGCTTGATGAGGAATTAAATAAGGCATATAAAGAGCTTTTAGCAATAGTCAACAACGATGATAAAAGGATGATAATACAAGAGCAAAGGGAGTGGATAAAAATAAGAGATAATACAGTAGAGCTTCATGATGAATTTGGTATGGCATTTTATTATATAACAAGAAAGTTATGGTTATCTAATAAGATTACAGATTTAAATCATAGATCTGATGCTATCAAAGAGATGTCAAAATTACAAAAAACTGAACACTATCCGACTTACGCCGAAGTATTGGAAGATAAAACCACTTCTTCTCCAAAGTCGGCTAAATACGAGAAAGTCCGTCCCGCAAATAGTTTTCAACTTATAGGCGGCACAAAAAATCCTATTTGTAAAGAGACTATAGCTTTATTTAATGAAGAGGGAACTTATAGCCAATCAGACAGTAATTTTGATAAATTATTTTGGTACTTAAATAATTCTGGACTTGTTTGGTGGGAAATAATAGAGAATGGCGGTACGGGAATACTTGATTCTTATGGCAAAGATCAAACTTTTCATTTGGGTTTGGATTATAAAGAGATTGATATAAATAATGACAGTATAAATGAATATGTTTATCGAACAGGGAATATAGTGCATAGCCAATACCTGCAAAAAATACATATCTATAATCAAAATATTCACAATAATACAGCACTGCTTGAAAAATATAAAGATCCCTGCGAAAAAATTTATGGACAAGGAAAATGTAATAATATATCTTTGATATATCAAGCGATACGATCAAGAGATTATAAAGAGTGGCAATCAACGCAAGAGATAGACGCGGCTATTCGGCGCGTAATTTACGATAAAAAATCATTAGATATTTTATATCCGAACAATAGTATAAAGATAGCAAGAAATACTGTTTTGGGTGAAAATGTTATGGCAGAATATGAAGCCCAATGGAATTTTTATAAAATAAAATCTGGTGTAGTTTTGGTTCTTACTCCTTGGGTGGAAGGGTGGAAGCAAGTGCCTGAATTTTTAGTTTTCTCTTTATACAAAGACAAACTTGCGACTTTAGAGTGCATCATGATACCAAAAGAGTGGCAATAGCAAAAATCCTCATTTAAGACGATTTCTCGCCGTACAGATTGCGATAGTTTTTATTAATTAAAATAGTTGTATAATCCTCCTTATTTTTTTAAAGGACTATTCATGAGAAAGCTGCTGGTATTTCTCGTTTTATTTGCCGCATGTACGCTATTTGCCGAAGAAGAGATAACCATAAAAGCCACAGGCGAATTTGCAAAAGAGCTCAAAGAGTTGATGGAGAAATATCAAACATCTGACATCAACGGCACTGTAGAGATAATAGACGATAG
>JAITEH010000169.1 GCA_031282125.1 Campylobacteraceae bacterium | reverse complement strand
GTAACGCTTGAAAAAGAGTTTTTACATGTAAGCGACACGGGAACGCTTCTCGTGCGCAATATCTGTATGCCGTTTGACGCGTACTTAAAAAAGGTGCCTGAAGAGCTGCGCCGCTTCAGTAAAACAGTATGAATTTTGATTTTACAAAGGCAAGCGAGGCTTGCGTAAAGTGCGGTAAATGCGTTCCAAGCTGTACGATTCACCAGATAAATTCCGACGAAGTTACGAGTCCGCGCGGCTTTTTGGAGCTTGTGGGAGCATACCAAAGAGGCGAATTGGAGTTAGACAAAAACGCCAAAGATATATTTGAAAAATGCTTTTTGTGTACGACATGCGTCAATATCTGCCCGACCTCTCTGCCAACAGACCTTGCGATAGAAAACATCCGCCGTGACATAGCGCAAAAATTTGGCATAGCGTGGTTCAAAAAAGTCTATTTTTTCCTTTTGAGGCATAAGAAGATTATGGATTTTTCTATCTCTTTGGGCGCGCTTTTTATCCCTTTGCTTTTCAAAGTCGATAAAAACACTCAATCCATGAAGCCCCGTTTCAGCCTGCCGTTTGTTGGTAAAAGAGTGTTTCCGCGCTTAAACAGAAAGAGTTTTTTAAATACGCATGATGAGTTTATCCAAAACAGCGATTCCAATGAGGCTTTGAGGGTTGCCATATTTGCGGGCTGTTTTTCAAATTATCACTACACAAAAACAGGCGATAGTCTGCTCAAAATCCTAAAAGCTCTAAAAATAAATGTCTTACTGCCCAAAAAACAGCGCTGCTGCGGCGCGCCCGCACTTTTTACTGGGGATTTTAAAACGGTAGATAAGCTTATCAGAGCAAATGTTGACTATTTCGAGACTTTTTTGGACGAAGTGGATGCTATCATTATCCCTGAGGCTACGTGTGCTGCGATGATAAAAGAGGATTGGGAACGCTTCATGAGCGAAGATGAGGCCATGAGGGCTCGTATCAAAAAGATAAACGGTAAAGTATTCATGGCAAGCGAATGGCTTTACAAAAAAACCAAACTTTTGGAACTTTTGGGCGGTTTGGATGTAAAAGCTAAAGAAAATATCACATATCACGACCCGTGTCATGCAAGAAAAGTATTGAAAGTTTTTAAAGAGCCTCGCGCGCTTTTGGGCGTTAATTACAATATAAAAGAGATGAGCGACCCTGCACAGTGCTGCGGATTTGGCGGCGTAACAATGCAGAGCGAAAAGTTCACAATTTCTCAAAAAGCGGGAACTAAAAAAACCGATATGATAAAAGATACAAATGCCAAAGTCGTCAGCGCGGAGTGCGGCGCATGTAGAATGCAGCTTACAAATGCGCTGGACAAAGAGGGCATAGATACTGCGTTTAAACATCCGTTGGAGTTGATAGCTGAAGTAATTTAAAAAACTCTGCTTTGTGTGAACAAAGTAGAGATAAAATACGTTACAAGTCTTTGCAAGAGCAGAAATCAAAAATATAAATACTAATATTTATGGTCTATTGTGTATTAATCTCAAAAATAAAAATAAAATACTTTTCCATTAAATTTTTCCAATAACAAATGCTAAAAATAATCTAATCAAATATAAAGATTAACCTTAAAAGCTATTAATTTAGTGCTATAATCATAAAATTTTTTAATTTCAAGCTTTGACAAGGAATAATAATGGCTTATACAAATGAAAAGATATCCAAAGAGGATTTTGAGAAGTATGATTTGGAAAAAATCAATAAAAGATTACCATACGGCAGCCCCGATGATTATTGGGCAATAGATAGACAAAGAAATATTTGGTTTAGAGAATACTATCGCTCTGAAGACAGAGAAAATTCAGGCGTCGAATCATATACCGTATGGGATTTTTACTGGAAAGGCAGTTTAATTTCAACAAACACCATAACTTTAAAAAAAATACCATATACTCAAAATAATGGTGTATTTTATGCTTATCTAAAAATACTTGATATAGTCACTACTGAAAAAAGTCGTGTGCACAGAAAAATAGACAAAAAAGAGAATAAGATTTTAATAAATTTCCCAAAAGAGTTATTATCATACAAACAAGAAATTCTGAAAGATCTAAAAGAGGCTTTTGAAGTTTCTCAAATCGGGCTTGGTATATACATAAGAGATGATGAAAAGATAGTATGCAAAGTAGATTTAGAATATGAAGGTCAGCTAATATGATGACTGAGCAGCAAGCACAAATCACTTTAGACCATTTAATAAACAGCGAAAGCTATAAAAGTTTATCATCAGAAGCTAAGCAACAAGCTTTGTTTAATATCTCAAAAGATGTAAGTGTAGATGCTTCAGGTTCAACAACAATACTTTATAGTGGAAATATAGACGGACAAAAGACGGGCGATATTGTTGCAACTATAGCTGAATTAGACCCAAATGTTAGGATTATAAATAATACAGATGCAGCCAGATTTTTAAATAGTAAAAAATTAAAAAAAGCTCTTTATGAAACAACTGGAATAGATTGGAATAGTTATATACGAGATACACTATCCCCTGAACAAAAAGCCATCATCAAAGATCTCAATGATAACAAGCTCTACAGTTCCACTGGTCCATGGTCCCAAGCCTCCAAGCGTTTCGCTCAAGAAACAAAAGGCAGAGTAATAATTCTTATAGGTAAAGATGCAGACCCAAAGAAGATATTCGGAAGTATAGAATTTCAAGAATTAATGAA
>JAITEH010000154.1 GCA_031282125.1 Campylobacteraceae bacterium | reverse complement strand
ATGATAGTGTAGCCCTCTTCTTTCATCTCTTTTGTGAACATGACTTTTTGATATTTTGGCTCTGCACTCCAGCTCATTTTGGAGAGATTGATATTTTTCTCACGCTCCAAAAGCGCGGCTTTCAAAGAGCGAACCCTTATCTTGACAGCGCCCAAGTTATTTACCTCATCTATTTTTATACATGTATATATTTTATTTTTATGCTCCATCAACTCTTGCACTTGGTCTGTCGTAACGGAGTCAAGTCCGCATCCAAAAGAGTTTAACTGTATCAAATCCACCAAGTCATGCTTTGAAGCAAATGAAGCGGCGCGGTAAAGCCTTGCATGATAAGTCCATTGGTCAACGACTCTCAAAGGATTGTCAAGCTCCTCTTCGTACGCCACACTGTCTTCTGTCAAAACTGCCATGCCAAGAGATGTGATGACTTGCGGAATACCGTGATGAATCTCGGGGTCAAGATGGTACGGACGACCTGACAATATAATGCCGTGCGTGCCTGTATTTTTCAAAAATTCAAGCGTCTCCTTGCCCTTTTGCGCGATATCGCGTTTAAAATTTAACTGCTCTTCCCATGCGGCGTTCAAAGCATGCTTGATAACATGCGAAGATAATTTATAAGGCTTAAAAACGCTTATTAGTCTATCCATCAATCTATCTTTATCTTCAAGCGACAAAAACGGCTGGATATAGTTGATGTTTTTCTCTTTCAAAAGCGAGATATTGTTTCTAATCTGCTCGGGGTACGAGATGACAATCGGGCAGTTATAGTGTTCATGCGCGTCTTGAAACTCTTTTTTTTCAAACGCTACGCATGGATAAAATATCGTATCCACGCCCTTTTCTACCAAATCCACAATGTGTCCGTGGACAAGCTTCGCAGGATAACATATAGAGTCTGATGGCAGCGTATCAAGCCCTTTTTCAAGCAATGTTTTGGAAGATTTGCCCGACAATACCACTCTAAATCCAAGATTTGTCAAAAACGTAAACCACAGCGGATAATTTTCGTACATATTCAAAGCGCGCGGTATGCCTATGCTGCCAAGCGGCGCATTTTCCAGAGGTTTGTACGAAAAAAGTCTTTCGTATTTATAGTCGTAAAGATTCGGAAGATTTGTATTCGCACTCTGCTTTCCGCCGCCTCTTTCGCATCTGTTGCCTGTTATAAGTTTCCTGCCGTCAGAAAAGCGGTTAAGCGTCATGGCGCATGAATTCGAGCAGGCATGACATCTTAACATCGTATGCTGTACGCCAAAATTACTAAGCGCTTCGCCTCTTAAAAGCGTCGAATGATTGACGCCTTGATATCTCTCTTTTGCGAGCAATCCCGCGCCAAATGCCCCCATGAGCCCTGCTATATCTGGTCTTATAACTTCTCTTTTTGATATAAGCTCAAACGCTCTTAAGACAGAATTGTTATAAAAAGTGCCGCCCTGCACGATGATGCGTTTGCCCAAATCTTCGGGGTTTTTTAATTTTATAACTTTAATGAGCGCATTTTTGATGACTGCATACGAAAGTCCTGCCGAAATATCCGCTATACTTCCGCCCTCTCTTTGGGCCTGCTTGACGCTGGAGTTCATGAAAACCGTACAGCGCGAACCCAAATCGCACGGAGCTTTCGACGATAACGCCTCTTTTGCAAAATCATTTACGCTCATTTTCACAGAGTGCGCAAAAGTCTCTATGAACGAACCGCATCCCGACGAACATGCTTCGTTAAGCAAGATACTATCTATCGCGCCGTCTTTGATGCGCACATATTTCATATCCTGCCCGCCGATATCCACGATACAATCCACATCTTTCATGAAGAATGAAGCGGCTTTGTAGTGCGCGATAGTCTCCACTTCGCTTGTGTCTATCTTGTAGGCTTCTTTGATGAGAGCTTCGCCGTATCCAGTTACGCATGAAGATACGATTTTGACCTTTTCGGGAAGTTTCAAGTACAACTCTTCAAGCAGTTTTTTTACAATCCTTAAAGGGTCGCCCTCGTTGCTTGCGTAAAATTCATAAAGTATCTCGTTATTGTTGCCGACAAGCACGGCTTTTGTTGTCGTTGAGCCGCAGTCTAATCCCAAGAACGCTTCGCCTTCATACGAGTCCAAATCCGCTCTTACTGCTGCAGCTTGCTTATGCCGCGCAAAAAACTGCTCTTTTTCCGCTTCGTCCACAAACAAAGCCCGCAGCGTATTCATGGTATTCGCAGACTTTGACGAAAGGTTGTCGAATATGTCTATTATCTCTTCTAATTCCAAAGTTTTTTCGCGAAATTCAGCCGCGCCCAAAGCCACAAAAAGTTCGCTGTGATTTGGCGTTACAACATTCTTTGGTTCTAACTCCAAAATCTCTATAAATCTCTTTTTAAGTTCGCTCAAAAAGTTCAAAGGTCCGCCCAAGAATACGACATTTCCTCTTATCTTTCTGCCGCATGAGAGTCCGCCTATAGTTTGGTTGGCAACGGCTTGAAAAATAGAGAGCGCGATATCGCCTTTGTTGACGCCCTCATTCAAAAGCGGCTGTACGTCGGTCTTGGCAAATACTCCGCATCTTGCGGCTATCGGATAGATATTTTTCGCATCTTTCGCAAGTTCGTTAAGACCGCTCGCGTCTGTCTTCAAAAGCGCGGCCATCTGGTCTATAAACGCTCCCGTACCACCTGCACAAGTACCGTTCATGCGCTGTTCTACACCGTTTGTAAAAAATGTGATTTTGGCGTCCTCGCCGCCAAGTTCTATGCTCACGTCGGTATTTGGGATAAATTTCTCGACCGCTTTGGCGCATGCGATGACTTCCTGCACAAACGGAATGCCGCAAATCAAGGCTATATCCATGCCGCCGCTTCCAGAGATGGTTATCGTGGCTTTTTGCTTGGGGTTGTAAAACGGAAGTGTTTGGAGAGTTTTGACGGATTTGATGATGCAATTTCTCACATCAGAATGGTGTCTTGTGTAAATACTGTGAAGTAGATTGTGCGAAGAATCGACCAATACAACTTTCACGGTTGTAGAACCGACATCTATGCCAATATGCAGTAAATCGCTGCTTAACTCATCTGCTCTCAAACTCAAATCATACTCCAAAGCTTAAAAATAATACAATATTTCATTATTTTACAGCAAAAAACATTTTTTTTCAATTTTTTGGAGTCGTTTTGGCGTATTTTAATACAAACTTTGTCGGATTTTTCACACTAATGCGCCCTAACGGGTAAAACTTGATATAAAAATAGAATTTTATTTCAGATATTCTACTTTATATCCTTTGTCGCTTAAGCTTTTAAGCAGTCCCTCATCGCCATACACATGCCCAAGACCGACGATGATAAACTCCACATCTTTTGTAGCCAAATATTTTTCTATCGCGCCAAGCCACGCTTTGTTTCTATCCAAAAATATCATTTTATACATATTTGGAAATTGATTTTTCATATCTTTATTTATCATCTCATTTATCATTTTTGAATCCCCGCTTCGCCACTCTTCTATCATGGGCGACATAACTGCTTCCGTCTTGTCCATTTCATTAATGCCTTGCAAAATATATTCGTCGCCCATTTTGATGCCCAAATCATAAAGCAGCTTCATCTGAAACTCAACGCTTTCCAAAAATCCGGTCTTTTTTCTATCTTGATTTGCTTTTGCAAAATAATAAGCGTCAACTCCCTGCGGAGTAAAACCGATTTTTTGCATCTGAAAAATCGCAAGCATATTCATGGCAAAAAACGGAGTGAAATTTTTTATTGACTCTATAGATACGCCAAATTCTTCGCATTTTTCCAAAAGC
>JAITEH010000123.1 GCA_031282125.1 Campylobacteraceae bacterium | reverse complement strand
CAGACTCCAAAGACGCCGACGCATACTACAGCAGAGGAACTTCTTATGACGCGATGGGCGATCACGAAAAAGCTTTGAAAGATTACGACGAAGCTATCAGGCTCAATCCGAATGATGGGAGATATTACAATAACCGCGCGAATTGCTACAAAGAGTTAGGAGAGAACCAAAAAGCTCTCAAAGACTATACAAAAGCGATTGAGATAAAGCCTTGTGGGCTCATCTACCGCAATCGCGCTCTCACTTACACAGACTTGAAAGAGTACAAAAAAGCCGTTGCGGATTATGACGCGGCGATAAAGCTCGAACCCAAAGATTTGCGCTCTTACTATAACCGCGCAAATATTTACAGCGAACTTGGCGAATACGACAAGGTAGTCAAAGATTATACGCAGATGATTGAAGTTGATTCAAATTACTTTTTACTTTACCTCAACCGCGCTTTGGCTTACGAACATTTGGGCAAAATCAACAAAGTCTTGGCAGATTTTAGTAAAGCGATAGAGCTTGAACCAAACGACGCTTTGACTTATCGCAGCCGTGCGAATTTTTACATCAAAATAGGACATTATGCCGAAGCGGTCGCCGACTTCAAATATGCGTTGAAGATTGACCCAAATGACAAAGATGCGTCAAGCGGCATTGAAGAGTTGATAAAAAAGGCAAAGAAAGATTGCGAAATGGGCGACTGCGACGGACTTGAGGCGTTAAAGGAGAAACCGTGAAAAAGGCAGTAATTTTCATGTTTTTACTTTTGGGCGCGATTTTCGCAAAAGATTTGGAATTTGAGCTTGAAATTACGGACTTTTACGACCCGAGCGCAGTGGACGATAAGCAGGCGTTGGCGAAACTGCTGGGCAACCTTACCATTGAGGGCGGTTACCGTGGGGCAGGCAATAGTCTGGTTTGGGATGACGGAAGCGGCGGCTGCGGCAACGGAGTTGCGATTTGCGTTAAGATTCCGGGACCAAGAATCGAAGAAAGGTATCATGTCAAATACAAAGACGCCTCCCAAATCACAATCAAAGACAATAAAATCCGTTTCAAACTCCCCGATAAAAGGTCTTCCGACGAACTTCACTCTATCGCGGTAAACAAATATATATTTGCCTTTTTAGATATAAACGAAAAAGTTTCAAACGAACAAATTCTCACTCTGTTTCCCGAACAGCTTTTGGCGTTTGACGGCGGCAGCATGTCAAAATTCGGCGTTGTCGAAATGACTTTTAAAATCAAAACCCCCATCTCTTTGAAACTCTCTTTGCTAAACGACGGCGAGATTGTGCCGATAGATATATGGGGCGCTTCTTACAAGTCGTCCAATGCTTCGATAGGCGAAAAAACTTTGATCAACAATGTAGAGCTTGTGTATTATTTCAGAGATGATGATTTTTCGCCCAAAAATGCTGATTTTTCCAAGTTAAATGAAGTACGTTTTATATACAACGACTTGGAGATTACCGCCAAAAATAGGGATAATAACGACACGGCTGTAAAAGAGTATCGCTACTACAAAGGCGGCAAATTGGTTAAAATCGAAGGGCAGGTGCATTTTAGAAAAGCAAACGAATTTGAGATATATTTTGTCAATTTTTCCTCTAAAAAAGTAAGCGAGTTTGGCGACGGCAGGACGTATAAATGGTGGAAAGACCGCAGCGAGGACGCTTTGAGCGATATCGTGAAATTTGAAAAAGAGGTATTGAAAAAACTGTACAAAAACTCTGAAGACGATGAAGTCGTTAAGATGTTCAAAGAGGAGATAGGTTATTTTAAAAAGCTTTTTTCGTCCTCTCATGAAGAGCTGCAAAAAGAGCTCGAATTCGACAGAGAGTCTCTCCCCGCGATAGATTTTAGCGACCCTAAAAAGCGTGATATATTTAATCTGAAAAACGAAAAAAAGGCGAAATAATGAGAAAGATTTTATTGGCGCATTTTAAAAAAAGCTGATAGTGTTTTAAAATCCCTGCATGAAGCAGGGATTGTTGTTTATTGGTCTTCGTAAAGCGTCGTACTTAAGTATCTCTCGCCAGTGTCGCAGAAGATAGTCACTATCGTTTTGCCCTTGTTTTCTGGGCGGTTTGCTATGATTTTTGCCGCATAAGCGTTAGCTCCCGAAGAGATACCGACTAAAAGTCCCTCTTGTTTGGCTAAAGCTCTTGAAGTCTGCGAAGCGTTTTCATAACTTACAGTCAAAATCTCATCATACACTTTCGTATTAAGCACATCAGGCACAAATCCAGCGCCTATGCCCTGAATCTTATGAGGAGCTGGTTTGCCGCCGCTAAGAACAGGCGAAGTATCAGGCTCTACGGCTATTATTTTGACGTTAGGATTTTTTTGTTTTAGTACTTCGCCAACACCAGTCAGCGTTCCGCCCGTGCCAACTGCCGCTATGAAGATATCTACTTTGCCGTCAAGGTCTTTTAGTATCTCTTGCGCCGTCGTCTTTCTGTGAATTTCAGGGTTTGCATCATTTGCAAACTGCTGAGGTATAAAAGAGTTTTTTATCTCTTTGCCAAGCTCTACGGCTTTATTCACAGCGCCCTTCATGCCAAGCTCTGGGGGTGTAAGCACAAGCTCTGCTCCGAGTGCGGCTAAGAGTTTTCTTCTTTCGATACTCATGGAGCTTGGCATCGTTAGGATAAGTTTCAATCCCAAACTTGCCGCTACAGTCGCGAGACCGATACCTGTGTTGCCGCTTGTAGGCTCTATGAGGACGGAATTTTTATCAATAAGCTTTTTATCAAGCGCATCTTTTACCATCGCATAACTTATACGATCTTTTACAGAGTGGCTCGGATTTAAAAATTCACATTTTCCAAGCACTAAAGCGCCGCTCTCTTCTGAAATTTTATTTAATTTCACAAGCGGCGTATTCCCGATAAGCTCGGTAACATTTTTTGCATAACCCATGTTCTCTCCTTTAAATAGAGTATGTTAAACCATCTAACAGTATGTTTTCATATTTTTGAAATTCCGACAGCGGAACTTTCAAAAACTCCTCAATCCCATTTTGCATATCTCTGAAAAACATTTCCAAGATTTTATTGTCAAGCGTATATTCTGCAAATGCCAATTCGCCCTCAAGCGCGACCAAAATATCGTAAATCAATATCCTGTCTGGCGATCTGGCCAACAGATACCCGCCTTTTGCGCCTCGCACGCTGTTTATCAGTCCAGCTCTTCTTAATTGATTTAGAAGCTGTTCCAAATAGTTAAACGGAATCCCCGCCTTTTGCGCGATATTTTTTATCTGCATGGGAGTTACTCCATCGCCTTGTGTGAGTTCATACATGGCATTCAAACCATACACGCCTTTTGTTGTAATAAAAGCCATTCTTAAACCTTTTCCAGTGCTTGAGTTAAATCAGCTATCAAATCATCGGCATCTTCAAGACCGATACTCAGCCTTACAAGTCCTTCCGTGACGAACGACTTGTCCAAATCCTCTTTTGGAACCTGCTGGTGCGTTGTGCTGGCAGGATGAGTGATGATGGATTTTGAATCGCCTATATTGACGACTACGCTGAAGATTTTCGTATCATTTAATATCTGCTTTGCTTTATCAAAACTTCCCACATCGAAACTAAGAAGTCCCGACGCAAGGCCGTCTTTTAGATATTTTTTTGCTTTCTCGTAACCCTTGTCGCCCTCAAGCGCAGGATATGAAACGGATTTTACTTTTGGGTGTGATTTTAAAAATTTGGCAATTTTAAGCGCGCTCAAAGAGTGCTCTTTAACCCTTAAGCTCAAAGTTTCCAAGCCTTGTATTAACAGCCAACTGTTGAAAGGCGAGATAGTAGCTCCTATATCTCTTATAAACGCAAGCCGTATTCTTAGAGTAAATATAGGAAAAGGCAACGATGCGTAAACAAGCCCGTGATAACTCTCGTCAGGCTCATTGAACTGCGGATAGCGCGGATTGTCTTTCAAAAATGCGCTTAGACCCTTTCTCTCCACGACAAGTCCGCCGATAGCCGTTCCGTTACCTGATATATATTTGCTGGCAGAGTGGACTACTACATCTACTCCTATCGT
>JAITEH010000098.1 GCA_031282125.1 Campylobacteraceae bacterium | reverse complement strand
AAAAGCGCCTTTTGCGCGTATTTGATGCCAAGTTGATAAGCTTTTCTGTTTGCCTCTTTTACCTTTTCAGGAACAGTTGAGAGCATAACATCTTCAACGATTTTCGCATCCAAAACTTTTGTCATCTCTATAGTAACGCCAAGCGCAACTACTGATTGAGTTACGACATTACCGACCTCTTCTTTCGCTATCGTGATGATAGGAATCTCATAAATCTTCCATCTTTTTCTATCTTCATCTGTCGGTTTTACAAGATTTGGCTCTACGACTATCACGCCGCCGTTTTTTACGCCGTCTTTGAATTGGTTATAACTTACCTGTGCAGTGGCTAGCATGAACTCTATTTCGCCCTCATTTGCGTAAGGGAAGAGTATCTCATTCTCGCCAAGTATGATATCCACTTTCGTAGGGCCGCCGCGTACTTGCGAAGTGTAAGTCGAAGCTTTGATGCCGTAACCGCCCTCTTCTATCTTTGCATGAGCCAAGATTTCGCCAGCCAAGATAACGCCCTGTCCGCCAACTCCAACAAATCGTAATTGTCTTTCCATGAAATTACTCCTTAAAACTTGACGGTAGTTTTATTTTGCGCAGCTTCTATGACTTTGTCATATGCTTTGCAATACTCTGTCTTATCGGTCTCATGTTTCAAAATTCCTATCGGAAATTTACCTTTTTTCTCTTCATCCGCAAGCTGGTCGAATTTATTTTTGGATACGATTCTGTCCTCTATCCATTTTAGATTCAGTACAGCTTCGCCCATTTTGTTTTTTCTTCCCAAGTTGATGTGACAATTTGAGAATATATCAAAAAACGAATATCCCTCATGAGAAAAGCCCTCTACAAGCGCTTTTTCTATTCTTTTGGGATCCAATACGCTCTCGCGCGCCACAAATGTAGCCCCAGCCGCATCTGCAAGTTTTGCAGCGTCAAAAGTCGGGTCTATATTGCCGTACTGTGCGGTAACCGTCCACATGCCTTGCGGCGTTGTAGGCGAAGTTTGAGAGTTCGTAAGACCATATATGAAGTTATTGATAAGTATGTGATTTAGGTCGATATTTCTTCTGCATCCGTGTATCGTGTGATTTCCGCCGATAGCAAGTCCGTCTCCGTCGCCCGTTACTACTATGACATGTTTTGAAGGATTGGCAAGTTTTATGCCCGTCGCATAAGCAATGGCGCGTCCATGAGTAGTATGCACAGTGTTACAGTTGATATAAGAGCTAAATCGTCCGCTGCATCCGATGCCTGACACTACGCACACATCGTTCATATCCCAGCCGACTTTTTCTATAGCTCTGATGACTGATTTCAAGATAACGCCATCGCCGCAGCCCCAACACCAAAGAGTAGGCATTTTATCTACTCTTAAATATTCATCATAATTGAAAGCCATTATACCATTCCTTTGATTTTTACAATAAACTCCTGCGGAGTTAAAGGGCGTCCGTTTGCTTTTTGCAAAGTCTCAAAATCTCTTTTCATCGCGCGCTCTATCTCGCCTGCGTATTGTCCCATGTTTAACTCTGCGACCAATATTTTGTCAAATTTCTTGCCAAGTGAAGAGAGCTCTTTTGCTGGGCTCGGCCACAATGTGATAGGTCTGAAAAGTCCTGCTTTTATCCCTTCGCGGCGAAGTTTGACGATAGCCTCTTTCGCGCTTCTTGAAACGCTTCCGTAAGCTATAATCAAAATATCGGCGTCATCAACCATAAAGTTTTCATATTTTACTATCTCGTCTTTGCGGTTGTTTACTTTGCCTGTTAATCTCTCTATATTGTTTTGGCATATCACGCCGTCTTCTGTAGGAAATCCCGTAGGCCCGTGGTGTAAGCCCGTTATGTGATATTTGTAGCCTTTAAAAAACGGATTTAACACAGCAGCTTCATCTTTGCCAACGCCATAAGGTTTATACTCTTTTGGGTCTCCATCAAACTGCTTGCGGTTAGTTACGCTCTTTTTGACCTCTTCGACATCGGGCAGTACGGCTTTACCGTGCATGTGTCCTATCGTCTCGTCAAGCAACAAAAACACAGGCGTCATGAATTTCTCAGCGAGATTAAACGCTCTTATGGTTTCGCTGTAAGCCTCTTCAAGGCTTCCAGGACACAATGCGATAGATGCAAAATCTCCATGGCTTGGCGCTTTTGCTTGATTGATATCGCCTTGAGATACGCGTGTTGGAAGTCCAGTAGATGGGCCGCCTCTCATGACGTTTACTATGACCAAAGGAACCTCAGCGATAAAACTTAAGCCTATCTGCTCTGATTTTAAAGATATGCCGGGACCCGAAGTCGCCGTCATAGCTTTAGCCCCGCTCATCGAAGCGCCCAAAGCTACGGAGATACCTGCTATCTCATCTTCCATTTGTATGAATTTGCCGCCTTTTTCGGGCAAGAGCACGCTCATCTCATGCGCTACTTCGCTTGAAGGCGTGATAGGATATCCGCCGAAAAAATTACAACCGCAGTCAATCGCAGCATGAGCACACAATTCATTGCCGTTTGAAACTATTATTCTTGACATGTTACGCACCAACTTTATTAAATTTATTATTTTTGATAGCAAGCGCTCTTGCTTTTGACTCTTCGGTTAATTTAGCAAATTTTACTTCGCTTGAGCGCTCCGTCACGAAAATAGCAAAATCAGGACAGTGCAATTCGCAATCCCTGCATCCTATGCAAGAATCTGGATCTACTACCTCTATGGTTTTACCCAATGTAGAGTTTACATTCTGCACCATCGCCAAAGTACCTGAAGGACACAAGCTTACGCATATATCGCAAGCTTTGCATCTTGATATATTTACCCAAACTAACGGTTTACTCTCCGGTGGGGTTACGAAACTCATCTATTTTTCTCCTTTTAATTTTATTTCTTTAATATTATCAAAAAAAACGGCCAAAATTATCGGCCGTTCAAAATTTCCGCAACTTTTTTACCTATAAGTGCGGGGGTTTTCACTACGCTTACTCCAGCTTTTTCCAAAGCTTCCATCTTTTCAGCAGCTGTTCCGCTTCCGCCGCTTACAATCGCGCCAGCATGTCCCATTCTCTTGCCTTTAGGCGCAGTTGCGCCCGCTATAAATGCAACTACAGGTTTTGTGACGTTTGTCTTTATAAATTCGGCAGCTTCTATCTCTAAGGTACCGCCGATTTCACCTATCAAGGCTATCGCTTTTGTCTCTTTATCGTTTTCAAAAAGAGTCAATAACTCTTTATAGCTAAGTCCTATGATAGGGTCTCCTCCTATACCAACGGCTGTAGAGATACCAAGACCTTCTTGGACTATCTGATTGCTCACTTCGTAAGTAAGCGTTCCTGATTTGGATATAAGACCAACACTGCCTTTTTTGAAGATGAATCCCGGCATAATGCCTATCTTGCACTCTTCGCTTGTTATAATACCCGGGCAGTTAGGGCCTATGATTTTCATACCTTTTTTCGTAGCGTATAGCTTTGCATTCATCATATCGCGTACGGGAATACCTTCCGTGATGACAACCGCAAGTTTTATGCCTGCATCGGCTGCTTCCATGACGGCATCGGCAGCAAACAAAGGAGGAACAAATATCATACTTGTATCAGCTCCCGTGGCTTCTACCGCCTCTTTTACGGTATTAAATACTGGTTGTCCAAGATGTGTCTCGCCTTTGCGTCCCGGTGTTACGCCGCCCACTATCAAAGAACCGTAAGCCAAGCACTGCTCACTATGGAAAGTTCCCTCTTTGCCCGTGAAGCCCTGAACTATTATTTTTGTGTTTTTATTTACTAAAATACTCATTTGCTATCCTTTGCAGCTTTTACGGCTTTTCTTGCGCCGTCAGACAAATCCGACGCTGAGACGATGTTTTTTATATTGCTGTTTTTCAATATCTCTTTAGCTTCATTTGCGTTTGTTCCATCAAGCCTTACGATAACTGGAACATTTACCTGCGTTATTTTAGTAGCTTCCAAAATACCGTTTGCTACGCGGTCGCATCTTACGATACCGCCGAAAATATTGATGAAGATAGCTTTGACATTTTTGTCTTTTAAAATAATCTCAAACCCTTTTGCCACAGTCTGCGGATTTGCTCCGCCTCCAACGTCCAAAAAGTTAGCAGGCTCTCCGCCTTCGTATTTGATGATATCCATAGTAGCCATGGCAAGTCCTGCGCCGTTTACCATACAGCCGACGTTTCCATCCAATTTTACATAAGATAAATTTGACTGCTTAGCTTCTGTCTCAGCCTTATCTTCCTCGTCAAAATCTCTTAAATTTTCTATATCTTTGTGGCGTATAAGAGCATTATCGTCAAAATTAATCTTCGCATCAAGCGCTAAAAATTTATTATCTGCGGTCAAAATCAGAGGATTTATCTCGACCATATCGGCATCATTTTCCAAGTAAACTCTGTATAGATTGGAGATAAGCTCTATAAAATCGTTCATGACTTCTTTGGCAATGCCCAATTTAAAAGCAGCCTCTCTGCCGTGAAACTTTTGAAAACCTATCGTAGGGTCTATAATAACTTTTGCTATTTTTTCAGGAGACTCTTTGGCTACTTGTTCTATATCCATGCCGCCGCTTGAAGAGGCTATTATCATCGGTACTTCAAGAGCGCGGTTTAAGGCTATGGAGATATAAAACTCATGCTTGATATTAAGCCCCTCTTCTATATAGACTTTTCTTACCTCTTTGCCTTCGCTTGTCGTCTGGTGCGTAACAAGTTTCATGCCAATCATTTGGTTGGTTAAACTTCTAACCTCATCAAGGCTTTTTGCAAG
>JAITEH010000078.1 GCA_031282125.1 Campylobacteraceae bacterium | reverse complement strand
CAGCGTTTCTGTAGCCTTGGTCATTGTATCTGCTAATAGTTTTCGGCAGCTTTACAAGTGAGAGATTTTTCATGACGATATGTTCCATAATTCTCTGATTATCAGAACTTTCGTATTGCTGAAATGTCAAAATTTTTTCGTTGGTGCCTCCAACCTCGCGCCAATTGGTTATTTCGCCCGTGTATATCTTTTGAAGCTGTTCGATCGTAAGCGATTTAATTGGATTTTTCTCGTTTGTTAAAATCACAAACGCTTCTTTACTGATAGGTATTAATTCCAGCTCTATCTTGCTTTTAAACGCCGTTTGCAACTCTTTCTCAATCGGAGCGAAAGCGATGATCATATCGCATTCTTTTTTGATCAACTTTTCATACAAATGTGAACCGTACGAAGAAGGAAAATATATTTCAGCAAACTTATTGACGTTAAGATTATAAGGTCTTTTGAACAGCGCTGTCGCCGCTGATTTAAAAATGGTGTCAAACGACGACGAACCAGTAATAATGGGGAAATCCTGATCTATATAAAATGATGGATTGCCGCTTAAGCTGATAATCTTATTTTTGCGGAACTCCTGGGTGATAGGCGGCAGATCGTAAGCGTTTTCAGTAAGCGCGTTTAAAAGCGCTTTTGGGTGGCGGTAGGTATAGAGCGATACTGCAAGCGCCATAAGGAGCACTAATATCAAAGCGGAGAAATATATCGGTCGCCTATTTGCGATTGTGTGCTTTTTGTACAGCGCTCCGATTGCAAAAGCAAAAACAAAGGCGCCGTAAACTACCAATAGATAAACAAGATAATAAGGAGTACCCAAATCCAAGGCGATAGATAAAGCGGCAAATATAAAATGAATATTTGTTATAAACATAAAGATATAGACGAAGCCAAAGAAATCTTTGTTAGCTGTGATAGCGGCAATCCAGTCAAGATCTAAGCTGAGCGCTGCGATAAACAGCGGCAGGAAAAGCGGAAAATATGTCTGAAAATAACTGTCCTTGATTTCCATTTTGGTTGCTCTAAGATAGCCGATAACGGCGGCGATAATCGCGCTGACGATAAGCGTCAGGATTGTAAAATGGCGTTTATCAATGAAAGCAAGCGGAATCAACGCTATCTGTAAAACGACAGGCATATAAAGAAAAACCCAAATATAAACGCTTTGTCTAAGCCAGCCCCATAAACCGACTTTTATTTTTGTTTCGTTGCTCATTGTGATTCTCTTTCGTCTTTTATAGGCACATAGCCTACATCTTTGATAAGTGTTTGACCTTGTTCACTCAAAAACCAGTCGATTAGCTTTTGCACATTTGGAGATATATCGCCTTTACGGGCAACGATATAAAACTCCGCCGTAAACGGATAAGTGTTGTTTTTGATATTTTGGACGCTTGGGTTTATATTTTCAATACTCAAAAGATTTATATCGATATTTGGATTCATGACGGTCGCGTAGTATCTAAATGAATACCCTATAGCATTTTTGGCATTTCTATAGTTTGCTACTCCTTCTATCATGCCGCCCATAGTGGGAAACTCTTCTCTTATAGGATCTTGAAACTCCAATCCTTTCATGACATACTTTTCCATAGCGCTCTGACTGCCTGAATTTTCATTACGCTGAAAAGCTAATATCTTTTCATCTTCTCCGCCAAGTTCACGCCAATTTGTGATTTTGCCTGTATATATTTGTCTGATTTGCTCTACGCTTAAATTTTTAATTGGATTTTGCTTATTCGTCAAAAATACAAAAGCCTCTTTACCGATAGGCGTCAAGATAAATTCTACGCCTTTTTCTTTTGCTTTTTGCAACTGTTCGCTTGAAGGCGATAAAACAAATATCAAATCCACGCTACCTTCTATAAGTTTTTCGTAAGCATATGGTGTTGTTGAGCAGTTGATATATTTGTAGGAATTTTCCATTTGCGGATACATAGCTTCACGCACCGAATAAAATATCGGACAAAGAGCTGTTGCGCCGTTAAGTTTCGGAAGATTATCATCGAGGCTAAACTTTAGCGTTGGGTCACCTATCGGAGTGATAGTATAATCTTTTTCATTGTATCTATAGTAACCGTAATGACTACCGTCTTGAAATTTCTCAAGTTTGGCGACAGACGATGGCAGAAAGCGGGAGTTTCTAAACAACCATTGAGCCGCGCAAAGAATCGACAGCACCAACAAGATAATAGTTAAAATCTTTACTTTTTTATCAAATTTTAACAGCCCTTTTTTCCAAAGAGCCAAAGCAAATCCTGCGCCGAATGCCCCGTACGATACGATTTGCAATAAAAAAGCGTATGACGGCTCGCCTTCAAATATAAATTCGCCATTTGCTATAAGAAAAGTAATATTTGAAAGAATAGTGATTGCCAAAAAATAGTCGTCCGAATAGTTCCATCCTGAAAGTACAAAAGCTAAATTAAAACAAAAAAGAGTATATATCAAAAGCGCAAAAATCGCAAAATAGGCTGTAAAACTTACTTTGTTTACGAATTTTTTAGCCCGCAAATATCCGACAAAGAATAATATAAAAAGAGGAATTATCACCAAAGATATTAAAGTGTTATACAGTCCTCTACCCATGAGCAGATGTATAAAGCATATAACATGCGCAATTATCGGGATAGAGATAAACAAAGCCGTATACGTACTTGTAAGTATCTTTTTGAACATAACTCCCCCCTAATTTATATCTATCTGTTTTACCAGTTTACGGATTTTTTATCCCCGACTTTACCGATGACGCTCTCCTCTTCCCATACGGCAAGTCCGTTTTTGAGATTTGTAAGCGTGAGCTGGAAGTAAAATTCTACCAATTTATTTTTGTCAATCGTCTTCGACTGCTGTATGATTTTGCCTGTCAATGAAAGCTCTGGCGCTAAAATCGTCCCTTTTTGCGCTATGGTATCTTGCGCAAACTCATCGTCAGTTCTCAAATCCCTTGTTTGATAGATAAGCTCGTCATCATTTCCGCCCGAAGTTATCGCCGAAGTAACGACTGCTTTACCTGAACTTAGCAAGGATGTTCTTATCTTTTTGATGAATAGATCCGTATCTATCTTTTGCGTAGTGTCGTTGATGATTCTGCCTATCGCTACGATATATTTGTCGCCGTTTGGCTTATTTAGTGCGCTTGAACGGAGCAGCGAATCGACCGCATCGGACGCCGCTTTTTCGAAGTCTTGTCTGTCAAGTCCCATGGATATGACCGCTTGAACTTCTGGGTTATCTACTCCCACATAACGGGGCGCTTGCTGTGTGCACCCCACCAAAACAAATCCAACTGCCGCTATGAGCAATTTTGATGATATTTTCATTTTCATTCTCCTCTATATTCTCGTAAATTTACATTTTGGTCTCTTAACTCGTCATCTTCGCTCGGCACGCCGAAATGAACTTTATAACTTGCCGTATTTGCATTCGGACTTACCGCATGTATGATGATGGATTTGCCGCTCTCTACGCTTGCTATTTTGCGTTTGACTAAAATAGATTTGACAATAAAGCCGTTGTGGTCGTACCAATCGACAATGTAGGTCAAAGTCTGCTTAGATGAGCTGTAGTTTTTACCCGTTATTTCAAGCTCAACAAATCCATCTTCTCTGTTAAGAGAGACTACGTTTTGCAAAACAAACCACTTGCCCAAACTATCGTTTTCAAAGACAATGTTTGGATTTGAAGTGTTTATCTGCGGCGATTTGTCTGCGCAGCCTGTGAACAAAAGCGTCAAAAACGCTAAAAAATAGAACATTTTTCTCATGTTTTCTCCCTAAAGATATATTTTGTGCGTTATAATCTGCCCTCTTTGCGAAGATTTCAGGTAAATTATAACATTTTTATCGTTTTGTAAAAACTCTCGCAGCAATATTACTCCATTTTCGTCAACAATAGTAATATTTCCGTCTTTTATCGGGATGCTTGCCGCCTCAAATCTTTTTGGCAGTGCGCTCCAACTCCTTGTGTCCGCTTTTGTCGTTGTCATCTGATACAAAAACCCTAAAAATCCCAATATAGGGTCTGCGTCGTTTAACTGTTTTTGTATGACGGTCTTTGCCGCCGCGCTTATAATAGCCTCTGCCGCCAGACCAAGATATCTTTTGCCAAATTCGGCGTCGGCTATCGCGTCGATGTCTGCTACGGCGTATGTCTTGAAGTTATCTCCCGAGTCGTTTTTTATCGTCAGAAACGAATATGAAGATGAGCGAAACTGCAGTGTGGGCAGGGCGATACTTGAATATATCGGCGAATCGGAAACCAAAAAAAGCGGCAGGTCAATCGTGAACTCCCCCCTTACCGCGCCAAATCCGTTTTCGTATATGAGCCACACAAAGTGTTCTTTGAAATTGGCGTTAAATTCGCCCGCCATTTTGTCTGCCAGCGCAAAATCTTTTGCTATCTGCAAATTTTGCGGGTTCATGTCCAAAGCCTCTTTGAACAGGTCAACCGACCTTTGATAACTTCTGTCATTTAGCAAAAAAAGCGCGCTAAGATAGGTCGTAAAAGGATTTATAAAATTAGAATATGACGAGGCGGCGGGATTTGCGGTATATCTGTTGAAGGCTAAATCGATAGAATTTTCATTGAAGCTTAGAGTTTGCACATCGTCTTTTTTGTGCTGTTTGGATTTTAACGCGGCAAGAGTGTTGTACAGATCCTGCGCGCTTTTTAGCTCTTGCAGGCTTGCTCCATTCTTTTTTTCCAGCGAAGCTATGTCGTTCGCAAAATACTCTTTGGCTATGCGCTGTCTCTCAAGCGCTCTGTTGATCTCCACGCGCGCATTTTCCTTGTCGCTTAAAGCCAAGAAATTCAGCGCTTTATATGTGTTGACCATTATCTTTTCATATACGTTTCCCTCATACGGATTGACGTTATTGTTTATCAAAATGGACGCTGTTTTATCTTTTACTTCAAGCAGGGGATTTTTCATGTCCACGTCGAATTTATAGTGAAGTTCGGCTTCGTCGAACAGTTCGGTGCTTTTCTTGAAATCTTTGCAGTTTCTGGCAAGCGATGCGCCTTGAATACTCCAGAGTATTACATCGTCGCC